>JBLYYU010000329.1:0-5092 GCA_048550275.1 Polyangiales bacterium | reverse complement strand
CGTTCGATGCTCGAACGGTACCCAGGCCCCTGCCCCGTCACCCTCGAGCTCAACTCGCCCGGCGACTGGCGGGTCAACCTCGCGGAGACCGGGCTCTTCGTGGAACCGAGCGACGCCTTGCTGACCGGGCTCGAGCGCTTGTTCGGCGGCAAAGTGTGCGAGCTGCACTAGCGGGCACGAGATGCTGACGGAGCCGAAGAGCGAACAGGAGCTGCTCACGCGGGCCTGGGAGCTCGGAGGGCTGACGCTCGGCGAGCTGGGGGAGCGCGTCGGCATCGAGGTGCCGACCGAGGGCGTGCGCGGCAAAGGAGTCGCCGGGCAGATTCTCGAAAAGGCGTTGGGGGCGAGCGCTGGGTCGCGCGCAGAACCGGATTTCGTCGAGCTCGGCGTCGAGCTCAAGACCATCCCGCTCGATGCGACGGGGAAGCCCAAGGAGTCGACCTTCGTCGCTTCGATTTCGCTTTCGGCCATGGCCGACACGGACTGGGAGGGTAGCGTCGTGCTCAAGAAGCTCTCACGGGTGCTCTTCGTTCCGGTTGAGGCCGCGTCGGAGACACCGCTTTGCAATCGGCGCGTCGGGCGAGCGTACCTCTGGGTGCCGACCGAAGAGGAGAAGCAACGGCTCCGCGCGGACTGGGAGCGGCTTGCGGAGATGATCGCGGCGGGCGACGTCGAACGGATCACAGGGCACCTCGGAGAGGTCATGCAGGTTCGACCGAAAGCGCCACATGGAGGGAGCCGGCGGCGGGCGCCGGATGAAGAAGGCGCCGTGCAGTGGACCATGCCTCGGGGGTTCTACCTTCGGCCGGCGTTCACCGGCGCGGTTCTTTCGCGGCTTCGTGCGGAAGAGTGAGCGGGCGCGCGCGAACGTAGCGGCTCAGATGCTCGGGTCGCCGCTGATGTCGCCGAAGGGCGGCGGAGGGGGCGGTTGGCTGCTTCGATTTCGGGCGACCTCGAGGGGCAGCTCGTAGACTCGGAAGATGTCTTGCCAGACCGTCGCGCCGGGCTCGATCGCGTTCATGCCCGTGTACGGTGATGAGACCGCCATCGCGCGGGAAGCCAGGAACCGGAAGGGCTTCAAGCCGATTCGCCGGGCTCGAGAGCGCGCCCCAAGCTCTTCGAGGTACGCTTCGCGGGTGACTCGCTGGAAGCCGAGCATCTGCTCGCTCTGCTTCTCGTCCATCCAGCATTCGTAGTACCAGCCGTCTCTGACGGCGGGATCCGGGCTCGGGCGAAAGGCTTTCTCGGGGGGCATCTTCATCCCGATCGCGGCGAAGGTTTCGCTGCGGAGCTGGCGCGCGCTCACCTTCCAGGAGTCGTCGCCGCCGATCAGGAAGAGGTGCCCGTCGGGCTGCTGCGAGGCAGCCGAAGCGATCGCGCGCGCGGCGTCCCGGACGTCGATACCGTGTTCGGGTTGATCGAGAGGGATCATGAAAACGAATGGCCGGAAGGCCGGGTGCTTGGGCATCAGGTGGCGAAGGTCCATGACGCCGCCGAGACGGAGGGAGCACTGCCTGAGCCCCGAATGCCGAAGCCAGCCTTCCGCCGTGACCTTGTGGAGGCCGTAGTTGTCGTCAGGCCAAGAGGGGTCGGTCGAACGCCGCGTGGGGTCGTCGGGCGAGCAAGGGCCGAAAGCGGTGTAGCTCGATGTGAAAACGAAGAATGCGTCTGGGGCGTGCCGTTTCGTCGCCTCGATCAGATGCTCGGTGCCGCGGAGGTTTACCGCTTCGGCGCGATCAGGATCGGCGTAGGCGATGGGTGCGATGACGGCCGCGCAGTGCACGACGACATCGGGCTTCACCCGCGCTACGAGCCGGGTGACCGCGTCGGCGTCGGTGATGTCACAGGCCTCGAACCGGATATCGGTGGGGATCCCCTCCGAATGAATGTCGGTCGCGACGACCTCGATGCCTCGCCGGGCAAGCGCACCGATCGCATAGCGGCCCACCTTCCCCGCGGCCCCCGTCAGTAGTGCAGTTGTGCTCATCGGCGCTCGGCCGGGCGAGGCTAGCAGCTGGGCGGGAGCGACGCAGCACGAACTTGCCGCCTGCACGGGCCAACGAGACCGAGCTCCTGGCCTCTTCCGAGGGACCGAGCCGGGCGTTCCACTAGCGGCTGATTCGGCTCAGGGTACCATTCATGATGTGTCCTTTGCGTGGATGCGCTAAGCCGAAGACCGAATGACCCAGCCCTCGACGCCGGAACAGAGAGTCGAACGCCTGATCGAGCGCGATTCCTTCTTGGAGCCCCACGGGCATGTTCTGTGGCAACGCCTTCGCAGGACGGACGAGACGCGAAGTCGCATCACAGGAGGGCGCGGCGACCTGCTCGCGCTCGCCGCCGGGCATGAGTACTTCGGGCTCCACTTTCGCGATGGACGCTGGCTTCTTCGCGAATGGGCGCCAGGGGCGTCCTCGATTCACCTGAAGGGTCCGTTTTCCGATTGGCGGCCGGACGAGCGGTATGCATTGTCGCGGCTCGGGAGCGAAGGCGTCTGGGAGCTCGAGCTTCCGGAGGCGATGCTCGCGCACGGCGACCCCTATCGGCTGGAGGTTCGATGGCCTGGCGGAGGAGGCGACCGCTTTCCCGCTTGGGCGCGCCGCGTGTTGTGGGATGAACGGAGCGAGAGCTGGAACGCCCAGGTCTGGCGGCCCGCGGAGCCCTACATCTGGCGCCATGATCGGCCCGCACGCCCCGAGGCGCCGCTCCTGGTCTACGAAGCGCATGTCGGCATGGCACACGCGGATCCGAAGGTCGGCAGCTACGAAGAGTTTCGCACCGAGGTCCTCCCGAGGATTCGCGACGCCGGCTACGAAGCCGTACAGATCATGGCGCTCGCCGAGCACCCCTATTACGCGTCGTTCGGCTATCAAGTGTCGAGCTACTTCGCGTGTTCGTCCCGCTTTGGAACTCCGGAAGAGCTGAAGGCCCTGGTGGACGAGGCGCACGGAATGGGGCTGCGCGTGTTCATGGACCTGGTCCACTCGCATGCGGCGAGAAACGAGGTCGAAGGCATCTCGCGGCAGGACGGGAGCGAGAGCCTCTACTTCCATGAAGGGCCGCGCGGCCAGCACCCCGCCTGGAACTCTCGCTGCTTCGACTACGCGAAACCCGAGGTCCTGCACTTCCTGCTATCGAACTGCCGCTACTGGGTGGATGAGTTTCGAATGGACGGCTTCCGCTTCGACGGAGTCACGAGCATGCTGTTCTTGGACCACGGCTTGAAGCGGGTCTTCACGGGCTACGAGGACTACTTCAAGGAGGGCGAGGTCGACGACGACGCCCTGGCCTACCTGACTCTCGCCAACGAGCTGATCCACGAGCTCTTGCCTGACGCGGTCACAATCGCCGAGGACGTGTCTGGCTTCCCCGGGCTCGCCTTGCCGATCACCGAGGGCGGCGCGGGCTTCGACTATCGCTTCGCCATGGGAGGAGCCGACAATTGGATCGAGCTCACCATGGATGTGCCCGACGAGGACTGGTCGGTCGGCGACCTATGGCACGAACTGACGAACCGACGGCGCGACGAACCGACGATCAGCTACGCTGAATCACACGATCAGGCCTTGGTAGGGGACCAGACGCTCATCTTTCGGCTTCTCGGGCCACGGATGTACGACGCGATGAACGTGACGAGCGAGGACATCGCGGTCGAGCGCGGGATCGCCCTTCACAAGATGATCCGTCTCGCCACCTTGGGCACGGCAGGCCACGGCTACCTCAACTTCATGGGCAACGAGTTCGGACACCCCGAGTGGATCGACTTCCCCCGCGAAGGCAATGATTGGTCCTACGCGCGCGCGCGCCGCCAGTGGCCGCTCGCCGAAGACGAGCACCTTCGTTACCGGCACCTTGGCGCCTTCGACCGCGACTTGATTCACCTCGCGAGATCGCGTGGCGTGCCGGATGGCCGCGACGAGTTCCTGCTGCACGCCGACGAGGGGAACAAAGTCCTCGCGTGGATTCGCGGCGGCCTCGTCTTCGTGATGAACTTCCATCCGAGCCAGTCGTTCACCGACTACCAGATCCCGGCAGCGCCCGGCGTCTACCGCACCGTCCTCGACACGGACCTGCCTGCGTACGGAGGCTTCGGTCGACAGGACCCAGAGGTCACCCACTTCTCGATGCCCGATCGCATCCAGCGGCACTTCCTGAGCCTCTACCTCCCTTCTCGCACGGCCCTGGTGCTTGCCCCGAACCCCTAGCGGGACGGCCGAGGCCGATTGTGGGATACCTCACAAGACGAGGCGGCTCTTGGCCGCCCGGGTCGAGAAACCCTCGGAAAAAGCGGTCTTGAAACCTGCGTTCCATTGGTGATAGCTTCGCTTTCCCCCCCCGTTTGTGTTGTCCCCATGTCCCTTTAGAGGAGGCGTTCATGCCTGGTACTCGTTCGATGCGCTGGCTCGTCGTTTTGTTTTGCGGCTCCCTCGCAGCTACTGGCTGCTCGACGAATACCCAGGATGGCGAGGCCGGTGGCTCGCTCTCGCTCGAACTGGTGCTGGCCGACGGCGTCGTGATCAACAGCGTTTCCTGGGAGCTCAGCGGCAACGACATGGACCCCATGTCCGGGACGATCAACACCAGTGCGCCAGGCTCGACCGCATCGGTCGAGGTGTTTGGACTGCCTCCCGGGGACGACTACTTGGTCGAGCTGGAAGCGACGAGTGAGGATGGGGAGGTCACCTGCCTCGGTTCCGCGGAGTTCGACGTAGAGGTCGGCGTCACGACCGACGTGATGGTGATGCTCAACTGCAAGCTCCCCGTGGGCGATGGCGCCGTGAACGTAAACGGCAAGTTCAACCTCTGCGCTCAGCTCCACAAAGTGGTGGTCTCGCCGCTGCGGACTTCGGTCGGCAGCGACATCGACCTCAGCGCGCTGGGCGAGGATGTGGAAGGCGACCCGATCTCTTACTCGTGGACCGGAACGGGCGGATCCATCGCTGACCCGAGCGCGCCGGCCACGACCTACACCTGCGCTGAGGCGGGCGGTCAGACCGTGACCGTCACAATCTCGGACGACGACTTCATCCACTGCATGGATGATTGGGCCGTCGCGGTGACCTGCGTCGACGGCGACCTCTGTGAGGACGTG
>JBLYYU010000328.1:0-5802 GCA_048550275.1 Polyangiales bacterium | reverse complement strand
CCGAGGATGATCACGAGCACGACGCCGTAGACCGCTGTCGCGCTCGTCATGAAGATGATCGTGTACGCGAACAAGACGGAGGTCATCGAACCCCAACTTCGTAACCCACGCGACGACGGAACCTTCATCGCCATCAGCTCGTAACCGCCGATCGCAACGGCCGTCAAAATGAACGTCTGCCAAAGCCAACGCGGACCCGCGAACATCATCCACAAGATGATCGGGATGAGCGGAACGACGGTCACGACTCGAAGCGTAGTGCCCGACAAACCTTTCTTCATCGGAGGTTGTTCGATCGCGTCATTCATATCGCGCGCTCCAATTCTCGACCTTCTTTGTCGACCGCGTCCGCACCTTCGGAACCTGGAACCAGACCGAATCGACGTTCCCTGCCCTGGTATTCATGAATCGCGCAATATAGCGAATTTGCGTCGAAATCCGGCCAAAGCTCGTCCGAGAAATAGAACTCCGCGTAGGCGGACCCCCAGAGCAGGAAATTGCTGATTCGTTTTTCGCCGCCGGTTCGAATCAACAAGTCGACGGGGCCCACATCCATTGAAGGCAAACATCGATCGAGCGAATCCTCGTCGATCGACTCGGCCGCGATTTCACCGTCACGTACTCTGCTTGCGAGCTCGCGCGCGGCGTCGATGATCTCTTCACGTCCTCCGTACGAGAGCGCGAGCGTCATCGTCATACCCTCGTTCGACTTCGTCTCTGAGGTTAGCGCGCGCAAGCGTGCCTGCGCGTGCTGCGGAAGCTTGTGCAACCGTCCGATGGCGGTCAGTCGGATTGCATTGTCGACGAGCTCGCTGCGTTCCGACACGAGGCACTCGCAAAGCAGATCGACGAGCGCGTTGATCTCAGCCTCGGGGCGATCCCAATTCTGTTCGCTGAATGCGTACAAGGTGAGCGCGGGAATCCCGAGCCGGCGCGCGGCACGCATCGTCGCCCTCACCGCATCGGCGCCGCGCTCGTGACCCGCGGTCCGCGGTTTTCCCCTCGCCTGCGCCCAGCGCCCGTTGCCGTCCATGATGATCGCGACATGCTGCGGGAGACGGCTAACATCGACTAAGCCCATGGCGTGCGAGTATCATGTGAGTTGGAACCCAGCAAGAACGGCCGTGGATTTGCGGACGCAGGCCAGAATGGCTCAAAATAATCGTGGAAACGTCATATTTGTCACTCGACGAGGAGTCCATGCGCGAATTCGCCAGCTTTCAGCGAGGCCAGCCGTTGAAAGCCGAGGCCGAATGGTTATGTTGAGCACCCATGGCTGACCGCGATTTTTACAGCACTCTAGGAGTGTCGCGGGATGCGAGCCCTGAGGAGATCAAGAAGGCGTACCGCCAACTTGCCAAGGAGCTGCACCCTGACCGCAACCCAGACAACAAAGAGGCCGAGGAGCGCTTCAAGGATGTCTCGGGAGCATATGATGTTCTGTACGACGCTGAGAAGCGGAAGCTGTACGACGAGTTCGGCGAGGCAGGACTCCGCGATGGGTTCGACCCGGAAGCGTATCGTGCAGCGACTCAGGGGGCCGGCGGATTTGGCGGCTTCGACTTCGGAGACATCTTCGGCGCGGCGGCTCGGGGTCAGCGCGGAGGTGGCGCGGGTGGCCAGCAGTTCGAGTTCAATCTGGAGGATCTGTTCGGAGGAGGGGCAGGGCCAGGTAGGGGTGGCTACGTCCGGAGGCCTCGGAAGGGGGCAGACCTCCAGTCGGAAGTGACCATCGATTTCCGCGACTCGGTCCTAGGCTGCACCAAGGAACTGAGCCTCCGCTCTAGCCAGGGTGAGCGGACCCTCAAGGTCCGGATTCCTGCTGGTGTCCGGGACGAGGGGAAGATTCGACTCCGAGGTCAAGGAGGTCAGGGCGAACAGGGAGGTCCCGCAGGAGACCTCGTTCTGGAGGTCAAAGTCCGAGAGCATCCCTATTTCTCGATGCGTGGGAAGAATCTGATCGTAAGAGTTCCAGTGACGCCACTCGAGGCGTACGCCGGCGCCAAGGTGAGCGTCCCGACCCTCGAAGGAGAAGTGCAGCTCTCGATTCCCTCGGGTTCTCAAAACGGCGCCAGGCTTCGCCTTCGTGGAAAGGGGATTCAGGCCAAAGGCAAGGACAGAGGGGACCTCATCGCGGAGCTCGAGATCGTGCTTCCCGAGGGCCACTCGGACGAGGTCGAAGAGGCCTTGAAGACAGTCCAGGATGCCTACGAGAAGGAACCTAGGCAGGGTCTCGAGCTCTAGACGTTTCACGTGAAACCATTCGGGCAGCCAGATTTGAACCAGTCTTTGTTTCACGTGAAACAGAGCCCCGACGCCGCGGTTTGACCGTCGGCGGGGGCGGGGCTTAGATCCGCCATGCCCTTCGACGCCGATATACGCGGCGCTCTCTCCGAGCTTGAAGCCGCTGGGCTCCTCCGCCGACCCGTTCGCGTGTCAGGACCCCAAGGCCCGGAAGTTGTGATCGACGGCACGCCGGTTCTTTCGTTTTGCTCGAACAACTACCTCGGACTCGCGGAGCACCCGGCCATCGCCGCAGCCGTCAGGAAATCGCTCGAGACCGAGGGCGTAGGGGCCGCGGCCTCCCGCCTCGTCACGGGCACAATGGACGCTCACCGTGACGCGGAACAAGCCTTCGCCGGCTACCTGGGGACGTCCGATGCGGCGCTCTTTTCGACCGGGTACGCCGCCAACGTCGGTGCGATCCAAGCCCTCGTCGGGCCCGGCGATGCGGTGTTCAGCGACGCTCTCAACCACGCGAGCCTGATCGACGGCTGCCGTCTCTCGCGAGCAGGAATCCACGTCTACAGACATCGCGATGCCGAACACCTCGGCTCTCTTCTACTGGAACACCGCGGCAACGCACGGCGCGCTCTCGTCATCAGCGACTCCCTGTTTTCGATGGACGGCGACCAAGCACCGCTTGCAGAGATCGCAACACTGGCGCGGAACCACGGCGCGGGGCTCTTCGTCGACGAGGCTCACGCGATGGGGGTCTTCGGTCCCCAGGGCCGCGGCTGTGCTGCCGAACTCGGCCTCGCCCCAGATGTTGTCGTCGGAACCTTGGGCAAATCCTTCGGAGTGGCCGGGGCGTTCGTTGCCGCTAACGACGAAACGGTCGCCCTCGTCCGGAACCGAGCCCGGAGCTTCGTCTACTCAACGGCCCCACCTCCGATGCTAGCGCGCGCGGCCATCGCGGCACTCGCGCTGGTGAAGGAAGCGGACGGGGCCCGCGCCAAGCTCCTAGCCAACGCGGAACATCTGCGCAGCGGACTCAGGGACCTCGGGTACGACGTGCCCGCCGGTTCGAGCCAGATTCTTCCTGTCCTGATCGGTGCGAACGATCGTACAATGGCTCTCTCGGCGAAGCTCCTCGACCGGGGCGTCTTCGTACAGGGAATCCGGCCGCCTACCGTGCCGGACGGGACTGCGAGGCTCAGGCTGACGCCAATGGCTACTCACCGACCGGAACAGATCGAGCGCGCGCTTGCCGCCTTTGCGTCGGTACGCGAAACCCAATAGGAGGCGCAAATGCAAGGCGCGTTCATCACTGCGACGGGCACCGGAGTTGGCAAGACGTGGATCGCGGCCGCGCTCACGACCGCTTGCGTGCAACGCGGCAAACGTGTCGCCGCGATCAAGCCCATCGAGACTGGAGTCGACCCTGACCCCGTCGACGCAATCACGCTTGCAGACGCGTGCGGGGACGCGGCACTCGCGCACGCTTCTGGTCTGTTCCGCGCGGCGCCGGCGCTTGCGCCGTACGCTGTCGAGAAACGCGGCGGCCCAAAGGTTGGTTCACTGCGCGCTCTCGCCAAACGAGTTCGCGAGCTCGGGCGTGACGCGGACTACACGATCGTCGAAGGTGCTGGTGGAGTTCTGGTTCCAATCGATCGCGAGCGGACCATCGCTGACTTTGCGGCGTTGCTCGATCTGCAAACCGTGCTGGTCGCACGCAACGAGCTCGGCGTCTTGTCGTACACACTCACCGCGATCGAAGCCTTGCGTAAACGAAAGATCTCGGTCCGCGCAATCGTGCTCAATCACGTCGATCGAAGCTACTCGCGCGACGTGAGTCGCACCTCGAACGCCGACGTGCTCGCCGACTACTTGCCGCGCATTCCAATCGTGCGCGCACCTCGTGTCCAGAGCGCGGACGACCTGGTGGACACGGCCTCACAACTCCTCAACATATTGAAAATATAGGGTTTTTCAGGCTTCTGTCAGAGTCATAATTGATACGCTCTCAGAACTTTCCTGATACCAAAACGCCCATCGGCGAAATCGAAACCTGGGTCCGACGTGCCTCTTTGTTTCGCTTCGCGGCTACTCCAAACCAAACGGCGCTACCCGCCAGAGCCGCGATCCCGAGCCCGCCGTAGACGTACGTCCACGTCGTCGCTTGGTTCTCCGACACGCACTGACCTGCGACCTCGTTCGTGCACGTCCCGCTCTTCGCGAGACCGGCGCTCATTGCGGCCACGCCCGCAACACCAGCAGCAGCCAAGACACTGCCCCCAATGATCGCGGACCTCGGAACCCGAGCGCCGTCGTTGCTTCGTTCCGTCTTCGCGATTGCTTCGTAGCGAATTGAAACTTCCTCGAGCTCGCGAGCGGTGGCTTCCTTTTCAGCAAGTGATTGCTTCAATGCCTCGATGCGACCTCGTACTTCTGCTTCGCGCGTCGGTCGCTCCGTCTCGGCAAGGTAGAACTCGAACGCGTCCAGTGCCTCCTGCTCATGCTGCAAGCGATCTGCAGCCACGCCGATGTTGTACTGAAGCGCCGCTCTTCCGCTCATCTCGTACGCGTGCCGAAAGTACACCAGGGCGCCCTCGTAGTCCGCTTGCTCAAACGCTGCGCGGCCTGCTTCAAAATACTCTCGCGCAGCAGCGTCATTCGCCGCCCGAGTCGTTTCGTTTTCAATCTGCGGCTCGGCGGCGGGCTCGCTCGTAGTCTCCTGAGCGGCCGCTGGCGAAACACAGATCATCCCGCCCAGCAGCAGCGCGCTGCACGCACACCGACAGGCCATCCCCCATGACTTTCCCATCCCTACAAGATAGGGGAATCGGAGGGCGATCGGCAAACCCGTATACCGAACGAATTTTCAGCGAATCGGGGCCTCCGCTGGCTGGTTCGAGTTGCACGAAGAGGCGTCGCAGCTATACGAACGCCCGACCTCGGGGTTGTAGCTCAGTTGGGAGAGCGCCGCGTTCGCAATGCGGAGGTCAGGGGTTCGATTCCCCTCAGCTCCACCGTTTTTCAAGGCTTGCGGGAGTTTGCGAGCCCGCCGCCAGAGCGAGTTGCGCCGCTACGAACCGCGGCTAGGCTCCCGCGCCTATGGCTCGCGTAATCAACTTCAGTGCGGGGCCCGCAACCCTTCCGTTGCCGGCTCTCGAGTATGCCCACCACGAGTTCCTCGACCACGAGGAGACCGGGATGTCGCTCATCGAGCACAGCCATCGCGGCGCGGCGTACGCGAAGGTTCACGAAGAAACCAAGGCTCTGTTCCGCGAGCTTCTCGACGTTCCGGACACCCACGAGGTGCTCTTCATGCAGGGCGGCGCGACAGGTCAGTTCGCACTCGTGCCGATGAACCTTCGCGGCGAGGGCCAGTCGGCGGACTACATCATGACCGGCGCGTGGAGCGACAAGGCACTCGCCGAAGCCAAAATCACCGGTGACGCGCGCGAGGCTGGCACCGGCAAGGCCGACGGGAAGTACACCCGCGTCCCGAAGCAGGCCGAGCTCGACCTCGACCCCAACGCAGCCTACGCGCACTTCACGACCAACAACACGATCATG
>JBLYYU010000327.1:0-2854 GCA_048550275.1 Polyangiales bacterium | reverse complement strand
CACGCCGCTAGCGCTCGCGCGTACTGCGCCCTGAAAGCTCGAAGCCGCTTCACCGCTTCGGTCGCCGCCAACCGATTGCCCGCAGCGGCAAACTGAGGGTTCAGGCTTCCAAACGGTTCGTAGCTCATAGCTCGCTTGGTGTGAGGGAGTTTCAGGACACGCCTCGGCCCGATAAAGGAAAGGCCGCTGCGCCTGGCCTTGTTCCAAGCCTGATGCCGCTTGTCGCGCACCCGCTCTGCGATTCGCTCGCGGGCAAGCTCGGCTCCGTAGTCGAGCTCGAGCGTCACCGGCATCTCCAAGCGAAGCTCGAGCTCTTCGGGCCACTTCGCATTCTCGGGGTCGAAGTAGTGCTTGGGCCGCTTGACCCGAATGACCCGTGTCCCGACGTGCCCAGGGAGCGTGTGGGCCCCGGGCCAGTCTTTGGCGTAGCGCACCGCGCCCGCTTCGACCGGATTCGCGATGAGGTAGGCGATGGACTCGAGGATTGCCTCTGGCGTCAACAGCACGTGGGCGCCGCTGCTCTCTTTGTTGAACACCTCTTCGGGCCAGCCGCGGAAAGCCTTGGTGCAGAGGGCCAGGTTACGGTGCAAGGTCTGCAGGAACTTCGGATATTCGCCGCGTATATCGGTAATGACTTCGTGCGAGTGGGTTGACATGAGGCAAGCCGCGTGGACCAGGACGCCGTGCAGCTTCGCCGCGTACGCGAGGCAATACCAGTACACCTGCTCCATCTGCCGCGCTTCATCGGGATGGAGAAGGAAGTGGCGGCGAGTGGTGCGCCGAGAGAGCGCGAGGGTGGCGCCGGGATCGACGATGCGAGGTCGTGTCATACAACGTCGATGTAAGCGAATGACGTGCCGACGTGGGGTAACCTGGTTTAAGCACTTTAGAGGCGTTGCGATGGCGGTTTCGTGGATGCCGCCGGCGACCGACACTTCGCGAAATCACAGTGACATCTGTCGATGCACGCTGCGATTGTCCCAACGTCGGTCCGATCTTTCTCCACGATGCCATCGAGCCCCGACGGCAGGGCCGGCGGGGCTCGATGAGATTCGGTGTGATTCGAACGCCCAGCGTCTAATGGCTGGCGCTCGAGGCTCGAGCTACGGGGTCGGCTGGCAAACGCCGGCCGAATCGCACTCGCCGTTGGAGCATGGCGCGCCGAACGGAGCCTGAGTGCGTCCCGTACAGGCGCTGCCGCCATGGCAGCGCGAAGGCACCTGACAGTCGACGGGCGTGCTGTCGCAGTCGTCGTTGACGGGCAGACAGATGCCGCCCCCCGACCCTGTGACGGGGCAATCCGTATTTGCCGTACAAACGTCTCCGAGGACGCCTCCGTCGACCAAGCACCGCTTGAAGTTCTCGGAGAGGAGACACGTGACACAGGCGCCACTGCCGTTACAGACGTTGCCGCCACCTTCGGTGCAATCGTCGCCTGCGGGAAGCGAGGCGCCGAAGCCGTCACACCGCTCGTTGCCTGCCGGCCCGGTGCACGGCGGGTTCTGGATGTCGGCCGGGTCGCATGCCACAACACAGGTGCCGCCCGAGACGCAGCTGCCGGCCGGAGCCGAGCAGTCGATCGGATCCGATCCACAGAAGCTGCCTTCACAGAGACCCTCCTGGCAGAATCCGTCGCCTGAGGCGCTGAAGTCGCAGGTGGAGAAGTTGGTCACGTTGACGAAGCTGCACTGCGACGTGACGAAGTCGCACAGGCCGTCGGTGCATGCGTTTCCGTCATCGCAATCGGCAACGCTGGCGCAAGGTGGGTCGACGTGGACCACGTACAACCTATGCGCGCCTTCTGGCGCTCGCACGGTCACCTGCAACGAGACCTCCCCCGCAGGCAGGGTCATCTCCGCCGAGCCGCCGCCAGCTCCAACGCCCGTCGTATCTCCAGGTGCCCCGTCCACAACCCACTGGTAGGAAACGATGGAGGCCGGATCGAGCGCATCCGTGGTGACCGTCACGCTGGGGCTAGTGTTGAATACATCGTATTCGAGATTGTCCGCGCTGAATCCGTGGATTCGGTCTTGCCCGTCCGAGTGGTACTCGAGAACCGCAAGGCTGGCGTTTCCTCGCTCACACGAATATGTCATCTGAAAGAAGACAGGCGACAGCGCGACCACGAGGAGCAGCGATGAAAAGTGTTTGATACGACCCATGAGAACCTCCATAGCCCCCGTCTGAAACAGCTCTTGAAGACGGAGGGCGATGTAGGTCGAGTACGCTTGCAGCGCGCAAACGCGCTATACGTAATTGTTTACGCGGCATACGTATTAACTTCGTTCGCACATCTGAAAGTCAATGATGCCAAGCAGTTGAGCACCAGTGACGAAGCGCATACGTAATTGTTCACCTCGCAACTGTTTTCACGGCATACGGATTGGTTTCGTTCGCTCTCTTAGCCCATCGGCCTCATGCTGAGAACCGAATTGCGCGGCACCAGATGTTGTGTCGTGTCGGGAGCGAACCTGACAGACAGATCCAACCGACGTCGCACGATACGTAAAGATTTGCGGCGAATAGCGCCGTGATCTCGTGAGCTGACGCCCGCCGGCGGGGCGGCGCGACCCGCCGACTTCGTATTGCCAAGCCTTCGAAACCACTCGGCGCACCGCTGGCACGCGATTGGCTTGTTAGTCCCTCCATGACGCGTCCTCGCATCGTCGACCCGGGCACGACGCTCGCCCTCTCACGCCGCACCACCCGCCGCCACTTCCTTCTGCACCCCGACGAAGCGAGGCAGATGGAGCAGGCGTATTGGTTCTGCCTCGCCTATGCGGCGAAGCTCCACGGGGTCGTGGTTCACGCCGCGTGCCTCATGAGCACCCACGCCCACGAGGTCATCACCGAT
>JBLYYU010000326.1:0-2731 GCA_048550275.1 Polyangiales bacterium | reverse complement strand
ATCTGCATCGTCGGCTCGGCGGTGTCGTTTCCGCACGGAGCGATCGACCCGATCGAAGAGCTCTCCGAGCTAGCCCGGAAGCGCGGAATTGGTTTTCACACGGATGCGTGTCTCGGCGGCTTCATCTTGCCTTTCGCGAAACGGCTGGGTTACGAGGTGCCGCCCTTCGACTTCAGTTTGCCGGGCGTTACCTCGATCTCGGCGGACACGCACAAGTACGGCTACGCGGCCAAAGGCACGAGCGTCGTCCTCTACCGGAACCCATCGCTTCGGCACTATCAGTACTACACGGTCGCCGACTGGCCTGGAGGCCTCTACTTCTCGCCCACCTTTGCGGGGAGCCGACCGGGGGCGCTCAGCGCGGCCTGCTGGGCCGCGATGCTCTCGATGGGGGACGCCGGCTACCTCGACGCAAGCCGGCGCATCCTCGAAACCGGCGCAGAGATCCGAGAAGGCATCCGCACCATCCCTGAGCTTCGCGTCCTGGGCGACCCGCTCTGGGTCATCGCCTTCGCTTCGGACGAGCTCAATATTTACAGTGTCTTGGACTTCATGACGAAGCGGCACTGGAACCTCAACGGCCTGCACCGACCGTCGAGCGCTCACCTGGCCGTGACGCTTCGGCACACGCAGGAAGGCGTCGCGGACCGCTTTCTCGACGACCTTCGCGCCGCCGTCGCGCACACCAAGGCCAATCCCGACGAAGAAGAGGGCATGGCGCCCATCTACGGAATGGCGAGCACCGTCCCGGTCCAAGGCGTGGTGACCGACCTATTGGAGCGCTACATGGACGTGCTCTACGAAACCTGATCTCAGGGGCTGTTCTCAATCAGAGCGGGCACTAGGTTCCGCCAAGCAAGATGCAACTACTCGAGCTCTACAAATCCACCGACCCCCTCACGACGGCACTCTGGGCCGCTGGCGGCCTAGCGCTTCTCTGCTGGGTCCTCTCGTTGATCACCAAAGAGTATTCCTGGGTCGACCGCCTCTGGTCGATTACGCCTGCCCTCTTTGCGGTTCATTTCGCGGCGCACGCCGGCTTCGGCGACGCGAGGCTGAACTTGATGGCTGCGCTCACCGTACTCTGGGGCGTGCGACTCACCTACAACTTCGCGCGCAAGGGCGGGTACAAAGCCGGTGGTGAGGATTATCGTTGGGAAGAGGTTCAAGAAAAGATCGGCCCGTTCTGGTTTCAGGTCCTGAACGCAACTTTCCTCGCGCCCTTCCAGAACTTCCTTCTCTTGTTCATCGCACTCCCTTCCTATGCGGCCTACCAGGAGAAGGGGACGCCGCTCAACGCGCTCGACTACGCGGCGGCTCTCGCTTTCCTGATCTTCTTCCTCGGAGAGTCGATCGCAGACGAGCAGCAGTGGAAGTTCCAGACGGCCAAGTACGCGGCCATCGACCGCGGCGAAACCCCCAAAGCGAACTTCATCAGCTCCGGGCTCTTTCGCTACTCCCGGCATCCAAACTTCTTCTGCGAGCAGGCGATTTGGTGGAGCTACTACCTGTTCTCGGTCGCCGCGGGCGCCCCGTGGCTCAACTGGACGGTGGCCGGAGCCGTGCTTTTGACCCTTCTGTTCCAGGGCTCGACCGGCCTAACCGAGAAGATTTCGGCCCGTAAATACCCCGAATATGTCCAGTACCAGAGGACGACCAGCCGTCTCATGCCCTGGTTCCCGAAGTCGGCCTGAGCACTCCTTCAGCGACCGTTTGCGTTCGGGGTCAGGGAGCGTGTAAACGGTCGGACTACGCATCGGCGGATCACCGCCTGTGTGGACAGCTTCGTGATGCCCGGGCCAATACAGGAGAACGACATATGACGAGAGTTTCTAAACTTATGGTGATCGCGGTGCTTACGGGCACGCTCGGCCTGATCGGCTGCGGCGATGACAGCACGTCCTCGGCCGGCAGCGGTGGAACCGCTGGTAGCGGCGGTACGGCTGGCATGGGCGGCGAAGGCGGCTCTGGCGGAACACCCGAAGCCTGCAGCGAAGGCCCATTGGCCGAAACGGGAGAAACCGGAACCGGCCAGCTGGCATGCGTCGCGACGCTGCCCTTTGACCTCACCGTGAGCTTCAATGCGACGCCGGTAAACGCCCTGCAGGTCGGAGAAAACGAGTTCGACCTCCAGATCCAGGTAGCAATCGACGCCGACACTGTGAACACGGTCGTGGGCTTGGCCCCCGGAGCCACCGTCCTCGGAGTGGAGGGTACACTGGACGCGACGATGGGTGACAGCGACCCAACGCCGGTCATCGTCGCCGATGAAGACGTTCCATGCGAGCTAGAATTCGTGATGGATCAAGACGCGGTCATCGTGACCACCGTCAGCCAAGGCACATGGACCTTGGATGAAGGCTCGACTCTCGAGCTGACTCTCGAAGCGATCACCCAGGCGGTCGAGGCTGTCGGTCTCCCCGTCACGCTGACGACCGAAGGCGACGACCCGACCTGTACCTTCGTCGGCGACATGCCGTCGGTGCAGTTCACGCTCCCCGAGTAGTCAGGCTCTGAGCAACACGTCGTTGAGCCTCCTCGGTACTGCCGTGGGGGCTCAACGCGTTTAAGGGGCCTAGCGAAGGCGACGGTGCTCGAGGCTCGGTACAGCGTGGCGAACCTTGGCAACGAACGCCGGCTCGATCGGCCCAAGCGCGACGCCCTCCCCCTCGCCACACTGGGCGATGACGGTCCCCCAGGGATCCACAATCAAGGCGTGCCCGTAGGAGTT
>JBLYYU010000325.1:0-4399 GCA_048550275.1 Polyangiales bacterium | reverse complement strand
CCGACCGAGGTTGGCGGCGGTGCACGTGTGATGCGGGGGCCGGAGACGCGCGGTTGACGCACTCCGTCCGACTAGATCTGCGACGATGACTGGCCGAACAGACGGACGGTCACCAAGATCGACGTTGCGTAAGGCTCGAGGGTCGGTGGAGTCGCTGCGCGAGCGCAGCTCCGCAGCGCCGCATCGGTCGCGCAGCCAGGAAGCTGACTATCAGGCCGTCGTGGGGCGCTACGGTCCGGGCCCACACCGTGCCCCGTGGTGCACGCGCATCCACCAGGTGCCTGACGGGAAGGGCACGGTACGCTTGCCCGAGGTCCAAGCCGCCAGGGCTCGGTCGTACTGCGCGTTGAAGGCGCGCAGTCGCCTCACGGCTTCGGTGGCCGCCGCGCGATTCCCGGCCGCCGCAAACTGGGGATTGAGACTTCCGAACGCCTCGTAGCTTCGCGCCCGCTTGGTGTGCGCCTGGCGCAGCACACGCCGCGGCCCAACAAACGCGATGCCCGTCCGCTTGGACTCCTGCCATGCACGATGCTCCCGCTCTTTGACGCGTTGGGCAATCCGCTCCTGGGCAAGCTCCGTGCCGTAATCGAGTTCGAGCGCGGTCGGCATCTGGAGAGCGAGCTCGATGACCTCAGGCCATTGGGACTTGTCGGGGTCGAAGTAGTGAGCGGGACGGCGGACCCTCACCACCCGAGTCCCGATGTCACGGGGCACCGTCTGGGCACCCGGCCAATCCTTGGCGTAGCGGACCGCCATCGCCTCTACGGGATTGGCGATCAAGTAGGCGAGCGATTCGATCGTCGCCTCGGGCGTCAAGAGTTCGTGCGCCCCGGCGCTCCGCTTGTCGAACACTTCTCCCGGCCACCCACGAATCGCCTTGGTGCACAGGGCGAGGAGACGGTGAAAGGTTTGCAAGAACAGGGAGAGCTCACCCCGGACGTCCGTGACGACTTCGTGGGAGTGGGTAGACATTAGGCAGGCGGCATGCACGACGACGCCGTGGAGCTCTGCCGCATGACCGAGACAATACCAATAGGCTTGCTCCACCTGGCGCGCCTCGTCTGGGTTGAGGATGAAGTGGCGGCGCGTCGTCCGCCGAGACAGCGCCCAGACCATGCCGGGCTCAATGATGCGTCGTCGGGTCATGCGGAAGGCAGGAGCGAAAAGCGTGCCCGCGACGAGTCGCGCGATTGCCGCCCCTTAGCGCGCAGTGCGCCGGCGGTCCGCCAGCAACCGCCGGTGGCCGCCAGCCCACGAGATCGCGATGAAATCCCGGGCGACTCTCTTCGTTTGGGCCAATGCGGGTCGGATCTTGTTTTTGGGCCAATGCGGGTCGGATCTTGTTGGGATCTTGTTGCTAGTGGCCTGTCCGCACGCTACGCCACGCGGCGTTACGAGCCAGTATGGCCCAATTCGGCGCCCGCAATGCTCCGCAAGAGCCAAGAGGCGAGCGCCTCGGACGGACCAAGGCGCTCGCCGCTCGCGCGGTGTCTACGGCGCCCCGGAGAAACCTCCTGAGTAGCCGTACGAGTCGAAATCGTCGAATCCGTAAACGTAGATCCCAAGCGGGTTTGGCGCCTCGGCGGTGTGGATGCCCAGCGAAATTGGAACTTGGGCACCCGAGTACGCCGAGTTGGGCAGTGGTGTGAACGACGCCGCCGGCACCGGCGAACCATCGAGGAGCACCGCGCCTGCCGCGACATCGCTGGTGAGGGCTACCAAGTTCACGTAGTTCCCGCTGAAGCCTGAGCTCGGAGTCGTGAACGTGTAGTTGGTCAGGAAGTGCTCTGCCGCTGGGATCAGCATCACAAAGGGGTCAGAGACGACACCGTCCCAAGTAGTCCCAGGAGAGTACTGCCCCACCAAGATGGGACGATCAGCAGTAATCCTCAGGTTGCCGTCGAAGATACCGTTGACCGTCTCGCCGGCGTTGATCGTCGAGGTTTGGGGGCTCGGCCCATCAATCACGACGGTCGTGTTGTCCTCGGCCGCGAGAATCCGGAAGCCAGACCCGCCGGTTCGGGTCGCCAAAGGAATGGCTAGAGCCTCGGTCCCCCACATCCCGACTGACGGGATCTGCTCGACTATATGGTCGCAAAAGGCGTAGTCCGGCGGAACGCTCGCGCATTGATGTCCACCGAACACCGCAACGGGGGCATCGGACTCGATGACGGTGCCGGTGAGATCCGGAGATCCGAGAAGCTGATACGCGTCGTATCGATTCATGGTGATCGTGTACGGGACGCCCGCTAGGCGCGTGCCGACGGTTTGGCTTGGTGTAATCGTCACGGTCGTGCCGTCCTCCGTGGCGGCGATGGCCAAGGAGCCGCGATGCGACGGGCTCTCCGTGCCGTCAGAAAGGTATCCGGTCCAATACGACAAGGCAGTGTACCTCTGGCCGAGGGAGCTCACCGGCAGCGCCGTATAGGCGTCGGTCGACCACGGAATTCGGTTGAGGCCATACACGCGGACATCGTTGTCGGAAGCGATTCGCACTGCGGCCCCGACCTCGACCTCGTCACTCGTCCAGAGTTCTGTGCCGCTCGGCAAGTTGACCGTCGTAATTGCCCCAGGGACCGCCGTGAAAGGTTGGCTGAACGAGATCGCGGCGACCTCGACCACGCCGTTCGTGAGCACTTCCGATGAGATGAACAGACTAATCGCCGCGGGATCCTGGTAGTTTGCCATGAACGCGATGATGAATTCATCGCCTACCGTTGCGTCGTCGGGAACGCATGCTCCGGACTGACACGTGCCGTCAAGCCCGTCGGCATCACACTCCGCTCCCTCCTCTTTGTAGTCGCATTCAGCAGGGGTGGGACAAATGTTCGCGCAGTTGAAGAAGCTCTCCGATACCCCATCGGCTCTGATGCAAGCTTCGGGGTCACCTCCCACGATGCATGCGTAGAGGTCTGCATCGACAGCCGGGTTGTTCTTGAGTAGGCAAGGATCGCCGTACGTCGGATGATCGGGGCAGGCTGCTCGCACCTGGCACTCTGAAACGCACATCGGGATGTCTCCCGTCCCTTGTCCTTCGAGCAACGTGAAGCACGGAAGCGCCTCGCACTCGCCAGTGCTCGTGTCACACGCAAATCCAGGGTCACAGGTGATGAGGTCCGAGACACAACCTTCGCCCTCTTTGCAGTATTCGACCGTGCACTGGTTGCCATCATCTTCGCAGAAGACGTCCTCGAATGTCGGCAAGCAATTGACGTCGCATCCCATGAGCGTATTGCATGCGTCACCTTCAGCGCACGGTGGGTTGGCACAGCCGAGCACGCCGTTGCAAATGTCCGTCGTGCAGTTGTTGCCGTCGTCACATTCGCTGGCGTCGACGCAGCAGTCGTCGATTGGGTCCGAATAGCAGCCCAAGAGGGGGTCGCATCCATTTACGTGGCAATCCGGCTCGTCGCATTCGATTGAAGTGGGTACGCTGCACGCTCCGGTGGACTCATCACACGCACTGGCGTGGCATGCGTCCGTCGGACAGGTCACGTCTGTGAACGCGCACTCGTTGTCGACGCACGCATCGTTGGTGCAGTTGATGTCGTCGTTGCACTGCGTGTCCGACTCACAGCAGTCAGGCACCAAGTCAGGCTCGCAGCGACCCACAGTGAGGCTGTCCACGACGCATTGACCCGTGTCGTAGGTGCACGGCGACTCGTCGTTGACTGCACAGACCGTGCCTACGCGTGCTTCGTACTCACAGCCAAGCGATGGATTGCACGAATCCGATGTGCAGAAGTTTCCATCGGTGCAGTCGACCGGGGCATAGACGCAAGACTCTGATTCATCGCAGGCATCGATGGTGCACGCGTTGCCATCGTCACAAAGGGTCTCGCAGAATTCCCCACAAGCGCCGGGCAAGTCCCCGTGCGCCAAGTGCGCCTGGAGCGCGTTTTCGCTGATGGTGATCGTGTGCCAATTCGATGGGTTTCCAGGCGGAACGTGGCAGACCTTGACCTTCGGAGACGGAGCGGCGCTCGCCGTCTCGAGCACGAGGGAATGTTCTCCAACCATTGAGCTTGCGAAAAAGACAGCAACAATAGGCACCATTTTCAGCAGCTGGTGCGTGACTGCGTTCGAAATGCGTTCCATGAGTTCTCCTCCATGCAGACGTTGAAGTGTGGGAGCGTTGACTCCTCGATTGGTACTCCTGCGTCGCCACCGAGATCCATACGCAATACTTCGTACGTATTTGTTCACACACGGCTGTCCAGCGCGCGTACGTAATTGTTTCGGGCGCAGATGGGCAAGACAAAGCCCTCTCTCCGCGACGCCCTACGCGACACAATATCTAGTGCCGCGAAATTCGGCGCTCATCGTTATCGCGATGGGCTAAGAGAGCAACTGAGCGGTAGAGAGTGTTCGGCAAACGGAGTTAGAGCCTAGTAACTAT
>JBLYYU010000324.1:0-3518 GCA_048550275.1 Polyangiales bacterium | reverse complement strand
CTCGGACCTTGTCGTACGAGGTATCGAATTCTTTGTTGATGTCGATGGACGAAAACACGAACTCGCCGTCCTCGAGACCCTGGCCGGTCAAGAAGGTTTTGACGCGCTCACGGTGCAGTTTGAGCCGCTGAAATGCGTCCTTCAGCACTAGGTCTTTTGCGGTGAATGTGCCGCTCCAGACAATCAAATCCGCGTCGAAATCCTGCTGCGCCAGGCCGGTGACGTTAATCACGTCGCTGGTCCGATTCCGGTTCAGGTAGGCGTAACTCGCCGTCACCGCAATCGCGAGCGCGGTGAGACAGGCGAGCGCAACGGCGGCCATGTTCTTCATGAAAAGCTCAACGAGCCGCGCGGCGCCTGCATTCCCGGATCCGCCGTATTTGCGGCACCTGCGGCGATATCCGGCCATGCGAGCCAACGCGAAGCCAAGAGACACTCGAGGACCGAGTGTAATTGCTACCGCGCGAACTGGTGCCCTCCTCGACGCGGTTTTGCCGCGCGGCGTTCGATTCGCGAACACTTCTCCAGTCTTCCCCCGCGATTTCCGCGCGCACGTGAGAACTCGCGTTTTGTGTTGAAGGTATGTTCACCCGCTCGCCTGAACAGTGACTCGTGCGATAGGTCGCAGTCCCGGCAAGCAAGGCAAGGCGAGTAAAGAAATACGTATGGACTCTCAGGCCAATTCGGTGTCTTCTCTAGGACTTCCTGGCCAACGCAGTGCGAGGCCGGATTAGCCGAACCGGGATTGACAAATGCGTAGACGTGAAAGCAGAACCACGGATCTTCGCGACGAGCTCAGCAGGGCGCTGCGAGCCGAACGACTCGCCGACGCCCTCTCCATTTACGAGCTCATCGAGAAGCGCAAACCAAACGAGCCGCGCTGGGCGCACCGTAAGGGCGACCTCTTACGCAAAATGGGCCGCGTGCCTGATGCGGCTCTAGCGTACGAGCGTGCCGTGCATCTCTATTCTACGCGCGGTTTCGATTCCCGCGCCGCCGCGATGGCCAAGTTGCTGGTGAGCATCGACCCGAGCAAGGCCGACGTTCTCGCTTGGGTGAATTCCGAAGCGACGCGACGACGTGAACAGCACAGTCGCAGCCTGCTCCCGGCCGCGAGCTGAGCGCGCGCCTTCACCGAGGGCAGCTCAGACAATGGCGCTTGGCTCATGCTCGGCTTGCGTCCGCGCTGCGTCTTGCGAAGCTTCCTTTCGCGCCGCGCGCGGGATGTGGATGTCACGCGACCGCTGGCGAATAGGAGTCGAGCAATGTCCGATGCGCCCTGCTTCATGATTGCGAATTTCCACGTCCACGACGCGGACGCCTACAAGAAGTACGAAAAGGGGTTCTTCCCCATCTTGAAGCGCCACGGTGGCGAGTTCTTCACCTACGACGACAACACCGACACGCTCGAGGGAGCGTCTCCGCGCAAGGGCCGGATGGTCATCTTCAAGTTCCCTTCGGAGGAGAACGCCCGCGCTTGGTGGGCCGACCCCGAGTACCAGGCCATCTCCGAGCACCGTCGAGCCGGGACCGAGATGCAGTTTCTCACCCTGGTCCACGGCTTGCCGCCTCGGAAGTAGCGTTCGCGTCTCAGTGCCTGTTCGGGTCGTCCGGGTGCATGTCCACGCCGTCGAGCCAGCCGTCTCCGTCGCGGTCGAACAGGTTGTCGCTTCTGCCGATGAGCATTTGCCAGTCGATGGCGAGGAAGGTGTCGATGGCGCGAGCGGGGAACTCCTCGGTGGGCGCGGCGACGACCTTCGCCTTGATGCTCGAGCTCGGCAGGCCCGGTAAGGGCGTCACCGAGGCGTCGACGACGGCCGTGTGGTTGCCCACGCGAATCATGACATTCGAAAACGAGACGATGATTCCGCCACCGGCGTCGCCCGATCCCTCGTTGAGGCAAACCACGTCGGGTTGACCGCCCGCCTGGCCGAGGAACTGAAGAAGCTGCTGAACTTCGAAATCGCGTAAGTCGCGAGCGGTCGGGGTGCCACTGACCAGGTGCGACTGGTCACGCCAAATCGCCTGATTGTCCTGTCGTATCAGGTTGACGCCGACCTCGCTTACGCTTCCGGTGTTCGTCGTGGTCGGCGTCCAACCGCCCGGGTACACGAAGCCAAGCAGAGGAAGCGCGGGGTGCGAATACACGCCTCCATCGACCGGCACTGGCGGAGGGAGCACGCTGGTGTCGGTTCGCGGGATGCCATTGTACAGGTCCCAGAGGATGGCCTCGGTGCCACGGACGTTGGGGCAAAGGTCGGACGTGGCGTTCGCCGCCGCCGGGCCGTTGCCGTTGTCGCCGCAGCTTGCCAGGGCGACGAGGAAACAGAGCGCGCCGAGCCTGCGCAGGAGCTCACGGTCGAACATATGCTCAGTGTAGCGCAGCCGCTTGCTTCCGAGGACCCGCGCCCTCAGCCAAGGTCCGCTTTGACCATTTCGGCGACGTTGAACCCCGAATCCACAGCCTGATGCGTTCCCGCGCCGCGCCCGCCCGCATCGCACCCGACCAGGTAGAGACCGCGGAGCGGCGTGCGCGCGTCCGGCTTCGACTTCCCGACCTGCCCCACGACCTGCGCAACCCCCACGGCCTCTCCACCGTGCCCGGGCAAGACCGAGTCGCGGCTCAGGCCGGAAATCGCCTTCGGGCCGTACGGCTCTTTGCGAAGGATGTGGTTCTTCAAATCAGGCCAGAGCTCGTCGAGCACCAACTCCGCGCGTCGCACCGCCTCTTCCGGCATCCCCGACTCGGGATCCGGCGAACAGAACACCTGGCAGTTTGCGATTTGGTGCCCCAGCACCGGCGAGAGGCTCGGGTCGAACTCCGACGGCACGTCGATTGCGATGAGTGGGACGTCGGGCCAGTCGCCCCGTTCCATCCCCGCGTAGCGCGCGTCGTCGAGCCAGCTCTGGTCAGAGAACACCGGAATCAGGGCTGCGTCGAAAATGCGCTCGTCGAGCACGTATCGGAAGCCAGCAATCGACCAGCTGGGCTCCAAGCTCTTCACCCTCTCGATGTACTCTTCGGGGAAGCTCGCGCTGCCTGCGAGTTTCAACACGGTCGGCTGAATGCCCGCGTTCGAGACGACCGCCTTCGCCCGAAGCACGCCCTCATCGGTGTCGACGCCGACCGCCCGGCCGTTCTCGACCAGGATGCGCGTAACCCGCCGCTTCGGAAAGTACGCCCCGCGGTGCGCGACCACGTAGTCCGCGCAGGCTTCCGCAAGCCGGCCGTAGCCACCGACGCTGTATCGACCGGCGCCGCCCATCGCCTGCTGGCGCATCGTGAAAATCGCCTCCGAGGCCGCCAGCCGGTCCACCGGCACCACGAACAGCGTGTTGAGGTTCATGCAAATTTGGCTCTCGAGCCCCTTCGGCAAATTGAACTGCTCCATCCAAGAGAGCATTCCGACGTCGTCGAGCGCCTCGAGCGCCTCGTCTTCGAGTGACAGAATCGTCGTGTAGAGTTCCGCCAGCGTCTCGAGCTCCTCGTCGTTCCCAACACATGGTGGCACGGGCCG
>JBLYYU010000323.1:0-9234 GCA_048550275.1 Polyangiales bacterium | reverse complement strand
GAGGAAGAGGTCCACCGCATCCTGGAGGCAAGCCCGGCGCAGGTGGACCAGTACAAGGCCGGGAAGACGAACGTGATCGGTTACTTCGTTGGGCAAGTGATGAAGGCGACGAAGGGCGCGGCGAACCCGAAGGCCGTCAACGAGATTCTCCGGCGGCTCTTGGACGAACAATGAGCCCCGGCCTGTCGCGCGCACCGTTGAGCGGCGCCGACTGGTTCGCCGTCGAGTTCGACCCAGCCGACCGTGAGCTGCTGATCCTCGACCAGCGGCTGCTGCCTGTGGAGGTGAAGTATCACCGGTTTCGGAAACCCGATGAGGTGGCCGGAGCGATCCGCGACATGCTGGTGCGGGGGGCGCCAGCGATCGGCATTGCTGCGGCCTACGCCTTGGCGATGGTCGCGCGTGACCAAGATGGCGACGCGAAGATGTTTCTCGTTGCAAACGGGACCGCTGGGCGGGTCCTCAACGGGACCCGCCCCACCGCGGTGAACCTCGCCTGGGCGATCGCGAGGATGTCGCGAAAGGCCGGTGAGGTCTGTGAGCTCGATCCCGAGGCGCGCTACCGGGGCATGCTGGAAGAAGCCGAGGCCATCCATCGCGAAGACGTCGAAGCATGTCGGCGCATGGGCGAGCTCGGCGCGGCCGATGTGCCGGACGGCGCCGTGATCCTCACTCATTGTAATGCCGGGGCTCTCGCCACGGGTGGCTACGGCACGGCGCTCGGCGTGATTAGGGCGGCCCATGCCAAGGGCAAGAACATCCGCGTCTTGGCAGACGAGACCAGGCCGTATCTCCAGGGCGCTCGACTCAGCGCCTGGGAGCTCCACCAGGACGGAATCCCCGTCGAAGTCATCACCGACAGCATGGCGGGGCACTTCTTTCAAAAAGGAGAAATCCAGTTCGTCGTCGTCGGAAGCGATCGAATCGCCGCGAACTCGGACGTCGCCAACAAGATCGGCACCTATTCGCTCGCGGTCTTGGCGAATCAGCACGACGTTCCGTTCACGGTCGCCGCTCCCTGGAGCACGGTCGACCTTCGGACGCGCACTGGGGCTGACATTCCGATTGAGGAACGTTCGCGCGATGAGGTCGCGCGCATTGGAGGAGCGACGCTGGTGGCGGACGGTATCCCGTGCCGCCATCCGGCCTTCGACATCACGCCCGCAGGCTTGGTCGATGCGATCTACACCGAGCGCGGCGTCATCCGCCCGAAGTTAGGCGAGCGCCCGGACGTCTTGGCGGTTTGAGCTAGAGCCGCATGAGGGCGGCGCCCCAGTTCAGGCCCGCACCTAGGGCGAGGAAGCAGATCAAGTCGCCCTCGGCGATTCTGCCTTCGCGCCGGAGCTCGTCGGTGAGTATTCCGATCGTCGCCGCCGAGGTGTTGCCGTACCGGGCGATGTTGGAAGGGATCTTCTCCGCTGGAATTCGAAGCGCTTGGCGAACTGCTTGGTTGATGCGGTCGTTCGCTTGGTGCGCGATGAAACAATCGATTTCATCCTGCTCGATGCCGTGGGTCGCGCAGAGCGACTTCACCGTTCGAGAAAGCGTCTGCACAGCCTTCTTGAGGAGCGAAGGGCCGCGCATCTGGGGAATGTGAGCCTCGGCCGCGAGGGCCTCCGTGCTCACGTACGGAATGCTCCGAAAACCGACGCCCGGCACGTAGAGGTGGTCGAAGGCGTCGCCGTCGCTATGGAGCTCGGCGTCGATGAAGCCACCGTTTGGCGTGTCGCTCTGCCGAAGAACCATCGCCGCGGCGCCATCCCCGAAGATCACCGCCAAGCCACGGTGCCTGTTTGCGCGCTGATACGCTTCGGGATCGACCTCGCCGACAGCTTCCGAACGCACGAGATCCCAGTCGCTCCATGGCATGAAGCCGGCGTGCACCTCCGCGCCGACGACGAGAATCGTGCTCGCGGCCCGAGACTGCACGAGGCCATTCGCGAGCTGAAAAGCGTAGGGCATCGCCGCGCACTGCTGGCGAATATCGAGCGCGGGTATCCCGGGAATGCCGAGCTTTGCACCGAGGAGCGGACCTGCTCCGGGAAAGAAGTAGTCCGGCGTCATGGTTGCGAAAATGATGTAGTCGACATCGGTTGCCTCGATGCCGGCGTCTTCCAACGCGAGCTTGGCAGCGTCGACCGCCAGGTCGCTCGGCCCTTGACCGTCGCGCGCGAAATGGCGCTGTCGGATGCCGGTGCGGGCTCGAATCCACTCGTCGCTGGTTTCCATCACTCGAGCGAGCGCATCGTTGGTCACTGGCTCACCGGGGAGGTGGCGACCAGTACCGACGATGGTGACACCGCTCATGCGAGGATCTCGCCTTGCCATAGCGCTTCGGGACCGCTTCGGCGGCGCACGAGGCGCGAGCGCGATCCATCGACCAGAACTTCGGGGGGCAGGGGGCGTGCGTTGTACATGCTCTGCATCTCTCGTCCGTATGCGCCTGCTCCACGAATGGCAAGCAAGTCTCCCTGTTGCACGTCAGGCAAGGGCCGGTCCTTCGCGACGAAGTCACCGGATTCGCAGACCGGCCCTACCACGTCGACAGAGACGAGCTCGGCGTTGGGCCTCGGCTCCGCGATCGGCATAATCGCGTGGTACGCACCGTAAAGCGCGGGGCGGATGAGCTCGGTCATGGCTGCGTCGACAATTACGAAGCGCCGATCCCCTTGCATCTTGGTGTACAGAACTCGCGTCAGGAGGACGCCGGCATCGCCGACCAGGGCACGTCCCGGTTCGGTGATGATCTCGATGCCGGGGCGCAGCATGCCGGCGGCCTCGAGCCCTTCGCGGATCGCCTTGCCGAAGGTCTCCGCAGGTGGGAACCGGTCGACTTCCTGGCCGTAGTGCATCGGCCAGCCGCCGCCCACGTCGATCGCACGCAGACTCGCGCCTTGCTCGATGCAATACGCGGCGAAGTTGCCGAGGATTTCGATCGCTTCGCGTAGGGGCCGTGGGGACGAAAGCTGCGAGCCGATGTGGCAGGCGACTGCTTCGAGATCGAGATGCGGGCTCTGTAGAACGCGCGGAATGATCGACTCTGCGACTGGAATCGAAAGGCCGAACTTCGATTCGCGAAGCCCCGTCGCAATGTAGGGATGTGTCTCCGCGTCGACGTCCGGATTGACGCGAAGGCCGATCGCTAGAGGCCGGCCGAGCTCCTGCGCCACGCTTTCGACTACGTCGAGCTCCTGAATGTTTTCGACGTGGAGCGCACGAATTCCCGCGGTGGCAGCCGCCACGATTTCCTCGCGACGCTTTCCTACGCCGCTGTACACGATTCGTTCGGGAGGGAAGCCGGCCTTGAGCGCGCGTTGCATCTCGCCCGCGGACACGATGTCGGCGCCGCAACCCTGTGAGGCGAGCCGCGCGAGCACCGACAGGTTTCCGTTCGCCTTCACCGCGTACGCGATCAGGTGCGGAGCGAAGGCCAGCGCCTGGTCGATCGAGCGATAGGCGTCGTCGATCGCGGCCCCCGAATAGATGAACGCCGGGGTGTCGACCTCATTCGCGATCGTTTCCAGCGGGACATCTTCGCAATAGAGCGCGCCGTCTCGGTACGAGAACCAGGGCGATTCCGGAATGTGTACGTTGGACATGGCGGTCCTTTATGAGTCCCGGCGCGCGAGGAGTCGACCCCGGAGCTCCGCGATGGCCGCTGCGACCCGCTTGCGTGCCGGGCCACCGATCACATCGCGCCGCTCAACGGCTGTCTCCATGTCGAGCGCGCGAAAGACGGTGTCGTCGAAGGCCTCGTGCTCGGCCTGGAAGGTCTCGAGTGGCAATTGGGACAAAGTCTTGCCCTGTTGGGCCGCCTGGTGAACGAGCTTGCCCGCCACATGGTGAGCCTCTCGAAACGGAACGCCGCGCAACGCGAGCCAATCCGCGACTTCGGTGGCGTCGAGAAAACCGGCCTGAAGCGAGGCGGCCATCCGTGCCTTGTCGAAGGTCGCAGACGAAATCGCGCCGCTCAGGACCGCCAAGCAATCGTGAACCGTGTCGAAAGCTTCGAATACGGGCGCTTTGTCTTCTTGGAGATCGCGGTTGTAGGTCAGGGGGAGACCCTTGAGCATCACGAGCAGATTCATCAGAGAGCCGACAACTCTGCCGGTCTTGCCGCGGACGAGCTCCGGCATGTCTGGGTTCTTCTTCTGGGGCATGATCGACGAGCCCGTCGTGAAGGCGTCGCTCATCTGCATGAACGCGAACTCCTGGCTCGACCAGAGCACGAGCTCTTCGGCAATTCGCGAAAGATGCACCGAGCAAATCGCGAGCGCCCCGACCGCCTCGAGCAGGAAGTCGCGACTGCTGACCGCGTCGAGCGAGTTCTGCATCGGCCGTGAGAAGCCGAGCGCCGCTGCGGTGGCGTGCCGATCGACTGGAAAAGTCGTGCCGGCGAGCGCAGCGCTCCCCAACGGCGACTCGTTCATTCGGTTCGCCGCGTCGATGAGCCGGCCCCTGTCCCGGTCGAGCATCTCCGCCCAAGCCATGATGTGGTGAGCGAGCCGGATCGGTTGAGCCCGTTGAAGGTGCGTGTAGCCGGGCATGAGGAAGTCGAGGTGCGTGTCGGCCTTGTCGACCAGGACCTCGAGAAAGGCGTCGATGTCGGACGTCGTCGACATGCAAGCCTGCCTGGTCCAAAGCCGCATATCGGTCGCGACCTGATCGTTTCGGCTTCGCCCCGTGTGCAGTCGACCGCCGGCCTCGCCGATCGCTTCGGTCAGCGCGGCCTCGATGTTCATGTGCACGTCTTCTTTGCTCTCGTCCCAGTCGAACTCGCCCCGCTCGATGGAGCCGCGGATCGTTTCGAGGCCGGCGACGATCTTGTCGGCGTCCTGGGCGGACAAGATGTTCTGCTCGGCGAGCATGCGCACGTGCGCGATCGAGCCGTCGATGTCCTGCGGCCAGAGCCGGGCGTCGACATCCACGCTTGCGCTGAAGCTCGTTGCGATGGCGTCCAGCTCCTTTTCGAACCGGCCGCCCCATGCCTTGTCACTCATCGTTCCTTCTCCGCTATTGCTGCATCGGCACCCGGAGATCTACACGCCGAAGCAGGCGGGAGCCAGCCCGAAGCGTCCAGCCCTCGGTGGCAATCCCACAAAGAGCCGCGACGAAGGGCGTCATCCAAGTGAAGGCGACGCCAAGAATCACGAAAACGGTCGCAGCAAGACAGGCGCCGATTCCGCGCCAGGTTGCTCGACGCGCCGCCCGAGCGACCCAGAGCGCCCCGGCGGCATCGCGAATGTCCTGGCTGGCTATCACCACGCCTCTGTCATCGAGGGCGGAACCCACGAGCCGCAAGGAGACCGGAACGTCCGCGGCGGCGAGTACCGCGTCATCCTCACCGCCGCGTCCAATCGTGACGGTGACACCACCCGTCTCACGGAGTGCCCGGACTTCGGCCACGCGTTCCCGCGGCAGGAGCGGGGCTTTGACCTTTGGCGCGCCGAGGTTCGCCGCAATGCGCTCGACGGTCCGCCGGTCGTCCCCTGACAGAACGACTGCTTCGCAAGGGAGGTCCGCGATGCGCTGAACCGCGTCCCTGGCGCCAACGTGCGTCGGGTCGTGCACCGCGAGCATTGCCTGGAGTTGCCCGTCGACCGCGATGAAGATCGGTGTCAGCCCTTCATTCTCGATGTGGGCGGCGTCACTGTCCGCGCCAGCGACGCTGATTCCTTCGTCGAGAAGTAGCTGGCGCCGCCCGACGACCACGGGAACGCCGTGGGCCGTCACGGCGCTCACCCCGAGCCCGGGGCGAACCCGCTCCTTGCGAACCGTGGCCGTCACACGACAGTGCTCTTCGGCGTACTGCTGAATCGCTCGGGCGATCGGGTGGTCATCGGCCGCCTGCTCCGCCGCTGCCGCGATCGCGAGAGTTCTCTCGAGGTTCGTTCCCCCGATTGCGTGCGCTTGCCGCACGATGGGCTCGCCGGCGGTGAGCGAACCGCGGAGCAAGATAGCGGTCGTGCTGGCCCGGCCCGCGTCCCGGAACGCGCGAGAGCTGCCAAAGAACATGCCCCGCCGAGCAGACGCAAGAGCGCCCGAATCCAAAGGAGCGTCGAGTGAGGCCAGCAGGGCCAGCACAGGCGTTCCGAGCAGCAGCGCGGCCGCGGCCCCAGGTCCGCCCCAGAACAGGCCGCCTGCGGTCGCGGGCGCCAGCAGGAGCCAGCTCCAATGAGCGACGAAGAAACGCAAACGAGATGCGGCAGCGCGGTCCTGCTGCTTGCGTCGGCCGAGCTCGATCGCACGAACGACGCCGCGCTCCGGACCAGTTCGGCGGACGCGCACGGTGATCGCGCCTTCGAGGACGCGTGTCCCGGCCAAAATGAAATCGCCTTCCGCGTATGGGCGCGCGTGCGCCGCTCTCGGGTAGCGAAGTGCCGATGCCGATCCCTCTTCGATGACCCCGTCGGCCGGAGCTCTCTCTCCTTCGAGCACGACCAGCAGATCTCCCTGGCGCAAGCCCGAGGCGGGCACTTCCTCGTACGCCGAAGCATCGCCGGTAGGAACGCGCGCGTCCGTGGGCAGCGTTCCGCGCAGCTCGTCCGCTGCCATTCGAACGGGCGTGTAGAACGAGGCATGGAGCCAATTGCGAGCCGAGACGACGATGGAGGCGGCGACCGCACCAGCAAGCGACCAGCGCTGCGCTTCTGCGTCGCCGGCAGTCACCGCGGCGACAGTTGCGAACAGGATGCCGAGCGGCGCAACGATTTCAAGCGACCGGTTGGCCCGGATAGTCGTCAGTTCGATCCGCGCGTTCACCGCAGCGCAGGCGACGAGCAGCAGAGCCGCGAGCCAGCCCAGCTCAGGGCTCGGTGTGAGGGCGAGTATCGTCGCGGCCAGGATCGCCAGCCCAGCAGCGACGATCGAATCGTTCTGGCCGCTTCGGGCGGTATCGCCGCCTCCGGCCACCAACTGCTCGCGAGCGACCGTTGCCTCACGGACCATGTCGGGGATCGACGGGCGGTCTACGCTCGGCCGCTCAGAAGGCTTGCGGCGTGGCGCGTCAAAGCCTCGCTCGCCCAGCAGAAAGCGGATCCGGCATTCCTCGCCGCAGAGGAACCGTGTCCCGTCTTCTAGCAATACAATGCGCCCGGCACGCAGCGGGTCCACCGCCTGACCACAGGCCGGGCAGCGCTCCGATGGAAGTTGCGGCCGCGCTGGGTGCATCTCTCAAGGCTCCTACGAGGAATCGACATTGGGTCAAGGACGCGGTAAGGGACCGCCCGGAGGCAAAATGACGACGCGTGTGGAAACCGATTCGATGGGCCCGATCGAGGTGCCTGCGGACAAGTACTACGGCGCCCAGACCATGAGGTCGCGCATGAATTTCCGAATCGGCACCGAACGGATGCCGGTCGAGGTCGTTCGTGCGTTTGGCATCCTCAAGAAGGCGGCCGCGCTCACCAACAACCAGCTCGACAATCTCGAGCAGGACGTCTGCGAACTAATCGTGAGAGCGGCCGACGAGGTGATCGAAGGGAAGCTCGACGAGCATTTCCCGTTGGTGGTTTGGCAGACCGGTTCGGGTACGCAGTCGAACATGAACGTCAACGAGGTCATCTCGAATCGAGCGATTGAGCTCGCCGGGGGAGAAATGGGCAGCAAGAAGCCCGTTCACCCAAACGATCACGTCAATCGCTCGCAGTCCTCGAACGACACGTTCCCGACGGCCATGCACATCGCAGCGGTCGTCGCGGTCGACAAGATGGTGCCGAAGGTCCGAGCGCTCCGCGACACGTTGGATGGGAAGGCGAAGGCCTTTTCGTCGGTCGTGAAGATCGGCAGGACTCACCTTCAAGACGCGACCCCTCTGACGCTCGGTCAGGAGATCAGCGGCTGGGTTTCACAGATCGATCACGCCCTCGCGGCGGTCGATTCGACGATGCCCCAACTTCTAGAGCTTGCGCTTGGCGGAACCGCGGTCGGAACCGGCCTCAACACGCACCCGCAGTACGCCGACCGGGTCGCGGCAAAGATCGCCGAGCTCAGCGGCAAAGACTTCGTGTCGGCACCAAACAAGTTCGCGGCGCTTGCAGCCCATGACGCATTCGTCGGGACCAGCGGCGCGCTCAAGCAGCTCGCGGTTGCGCTCATGAAGATCGCAAACGACGTGCGCTGGCTTTCCTCGGGGCCCCGTTCGGGCATCGGCGAGATTCGGATCCCAGAGAACGAGCCGGGGAGCTCGATCATGCCTGGCAAGGTGAACCCCACGCAGTGCGAGGCGATGACGATGGCCTGCACTCAGGTCATGGGGAACGACGCCACGATTGGGATTGCCGGCTCTCAGGGCAACTTCGAGCTCAATGTGTACAAGCCCGTGATGGCGTACAATCTGCTTCAGTCGATCCGGCTCCTCGGAGACGCGTCTCAGAGCTTCAACGACAACTGCGCGGTGGGCATCGAGCCGAACCTCGAAACCATCGACGACAAGCTCCGTCGGTCGCTCATGCTCGTGACGGCGCTGAACCCGCTCGTCGGCTACGACAATGCCGCCAAGATCGCCAAGCACGCCTACAAGAGCAACAGCACGCTTCGAGAGGCGGCGATCGAGCTCGGATTGCTCACTGGCGAGCAATTCGACGAAGCCGTCCAACCCGAGGACATGGTAGGTCCGCTCAAGATATGAGCATCGAGATCAAGCAGCACCAGCCCGGCCGGGACCTGAAGGACTTCATTCAGGTCGCGTTCGACGTGTACGCCGACGACCCCGCATGGGTGGCGCCGCTCAACATGGAGATCAACGACCGACTCAGCCCGAAGAAGAACCCCTTTTTCGAGCATGCCGAGGTCGCGCTCTTCACAGCCTGGAAGGAAGGGAAAGCGGTCGGCCGGATCTCCGCGCAGATCGATCACGAGCATCTTCGCATCCACCAGGATAACGCCGGCTTCTTCGGCTTCTTCGATACCATCAACGACCAGGAGGTGGCCTCCGCGCTCGTTGCCGCGGCCGAGGGATGGCTCGCGGGCCGTGGGATGACCGTGATGCGCGGTCCGTTCTCGCTGTCCATCAACGAAGAGACCGGGATGCTCGTCGAGGGCTTTGATTCGCCGCCGACGATCATGTCGCCGCACCACCGTTCGTATCAGAGCGCGCTCGCCGAGGGGGCGGGGCTCCAGAAGGTCAAGGACTGCTACGGTTGGAAGTACCAGGTCACAACGCCAACGGATCGGGCCAAACGAGCCTGGGATGCGATGAACAGTCTTCCGGAACTGCGTTTCCGCTCGGTGAGT
>JBLYYU010000322.1:0-2843 GCA_048550275.1 Polyangiales bacterium | reverse complement strand
TGGCCGGCGTGAGGATCGGCGAAAGGTCGATGCCCTGCGCCTTCCAGTGAACGATGGCGTCGACGGTATCGAGCATGTCGACTCGCCCAATCATCTCCCGGAACGTGCGGAACCCGAGGGAGGCCATGATCTCGCGGGCTTCCTCCGCCACCATGAAGAGGTAGTTCACGACGTGCTCAGGCTTGCCCCTGAACTTCTTTCGAAGCTCGGGGTCCTGAGTCGCAATCCCCACCGGACAGGTGTTGAGGTGGCACTTGCGCATCATGATGCAGCCCATCGCGATGAGCGGCGCAGTGCTCAGGCCGATTTCGCCCGCGCCGAGCAGGGCTCCGATCACGACGTCGCGGCCGGTCTTCATCTGACCATCGGTTTGCAAGACGACTCGGCTCCGAAGGTCGTTCATGACGAGCGTCTGGTGCGTTTCCGCGATGCCGAGCTCCCATGGTAGACCGGCGTGCTTGATCGAAGTGAGCGGCGAAGCGCCAGTGCCGCCGTCGTGACCGCTTATGAGGATGTGATCAGCGTGCGCCTTGGAGACGCCTGCGGCGATCGTGCCAACGCCCACCTCGCTGACGAGCTTGACGCTGATGCGAGCCGAGGGGTTGGCGTTTTTCAGGTCGTGGATGAGCTGCGAGAGGTCCTCGATCGAGTAGATGTCGTGGTGCGGCGGCGGGCTGATCAGTCCGACGCCCGGGGTCGAGTGACGAACCGATGCGATCTTCTCGTCGACTTTGCGACCGGGAAGCTCGCCGCCCTCACCAGGCTTCGCGCCCTGTGCCATCTTGATTTGGATCTCGTCAGCATTGGTGAGGTAGTTGATCGTGACCCCGAAACGGCCGGACGCGACCTGTTTGATCGCGGAGCGCATCGGGTTCATCGAGCCGTCGGAAAGCGGCTTGTACCTTTCCGGATCTTCGCCGCCCTCGCCGGTGTTCGACTTACCGCCGAGCCGGTTCATGGCGATTGCCAGGGTCGAGTGCGCTTCCATGGAAATCGAGCCGAAGCTCATGGCACCGGTCGCAAACCGCTTCACGATTTCCTTCGCGGGCTCCACCTCACTGAGCGGGATGCTCGTACCCTTCTTGAAGCGCATCAGACCGCGAAGGGTGCAGCGGTCACGCGAGCTGTCGTTCACGTACTCCGCGAACTTACGATAGGCGTCCTGGCTGTTCGACCGGGCCGCCACCTGAAGGTTGGCGATGGTGTCCGGGTTCCACATGTGGCGTTCGCCGTTCGCTCGCCAATGGAACTGCCCGTCGTTCGCAAGAATGGGAAGGCGGAACTCTTCTTCGCTCGGGTAGCCGGCTGCGTGACGGTCCACGAGCTCTTGAGCGATGACGTTGAAGCCCACGCCCTGGATTCGGCTGGCAGTTCCCGCAAAACAGACATCTACGACCGAGGTGTTCAGGCCGACAGCCTCGAAGATCTGCGCGCCCTTGTAGGACTGAAGCGTCGAAATGCCCATCTTGGCGAACACCTTGAGCATGCCTTTGGCGACCGCCTTGCGATACCCGGCGACGATGCTGTCGTCATCGGGGAAGGTCTCCGTGTCGAGCGTTCCGAGCCTTTGTTCCTGCCAGAGCGCCTCGAAGGCGAGATACGGGTTGATCGCGTCGGCCCCATAACCGAGGAGGCAGCAGTGATGGTGCACCTCGCGCGCCTCGCCCGTCTCGACGACCACACCGAGGCGCGTGCGTTTTTCCGCTCGAACCAGGTGGTGGTGGACGGCGCCGGTCGCGAGAAGCGCGCTCACGGGAATTCGGTCCGCGCCCGCGGGGCGGTCGGTGAGGACCACGAGACTGTATCCATCGTCGACGGCCTGTTCGGCTTCTCGCCGAATGCGATCGAGCGCCGGCTCGAGCCCGGCGGGGCCTTCGCTTCGCGGCCAGGTGATGTCGATAATCTTGCTCCGCCAACCGCGCTGGCTGATCGCCTTGAGCGCGGCGACCTCTTCGTTGGTGAGGATCGGATGCGGAACGCTGAGCCGGTGCGCGTGCTCCGGCGTGGTCGTGAGCAGGTTCTTTTCGGGGCCGATGTAGCAATTGACGGCCATGATCACTTCTTCGCGAATCGAGTCGATCGGCGGATTGGTGACCTGCGCGAATAGCTGCTTGAAGTAGTCGTAGCTGAGCCGGGGTTGGTCACTCAGGACCGCGAGCGAAGCGTCGTTGCCCATCGAGCCGACGGGGTCGCGCTTCTGCTCGATCATCGGCCTGAGCATGAACTGCATGGTTTCGGTGGTGTAACCAAATGACTGCATGCGCTGGAGCAGCGTCTCGGGATCGAAACCGTGCGCGTCGCCCGTCACCGGAAGCTCGGTGATCTGAAGCCGCTGCTCGTCCAGCCACTCGCCGTAGGGAAGGCGAGACGCGATATCGTTCTTGAGCTCGAGGTCGGGGATCATCCGCCCCTGTTCGAAGTCGATCAGGAACATCCGGCCCGGCTTGAGGCGGCCTTTGTGGGCAACGGTCTCGGGCGGCACCGGAAGGACGCCGACCTCCGAAGCCATGATCACACGGTCGTCGTGGGTCAAGTAGTACCGGCTCGGGCGAAGGCCGTTGCGATCGAGCACCGCACCAATGATCGTACCGTCGGTGAAGGCGATCGAGGCCGGGCCATCCCAGGGCTCCATCAGGCAGGAGTGGTACTCGTAGACGTCCTTCGTCGCCTGGGGCATGCTCTGGTGCTTCTGCCAGGCCTCCGGGATCATCATCATGGCGGCCTCGGGCTTCGTGCGACCGGTCATGTTGAGGAACTCCAGCACGTTATCGAGGGTGCCCGAGTCCGAATGACCGTCCTCGGCCACGGGGAAGAGCTTTCGAATGTCGTCCCGGTAGAGCTCG
>JBLYYU010000321.1:0-4843 GCA_048550275.1 Polyangiales bacterium | reverse complement strand
GTCTCCTTTTCCGCTGCCTATACAACGGGTGCCTTGGGCGTCTAACCCTTTGGAAAAGGGGACTGTCCCCTTTAAAAAGTAACGGCCCGAAAGGGGGGGCTTTCGGGCCGTTAGAGAGATGGCGGGTTGAATGAAGTGGGGGGAAACAATCCAAACCGCCGGTCTAACAACGCCACGGGGAACGTGGGGGGTACGTCATCGCCGCAGCGTTTATGTCGAGCGAATACATATGCTACTACCGTGCCAACTTTGTGATCTCGTGAATCACGAATGATCTCAAAGGGGTGGCGGGATCGTTGAGGTTGAACGTCGTTCAGATCTGAAAAGTTTTTGAAGTTCTGAGGTTTTAACCCCTAAATTGCACCCGATCGACCGAGAGGGTCCTGGCAGTTGTGGGGCGGATCACAAACGAGACGGCTCCGGAATCACCCTTACAGATGAATTACAAGTGTATTCAAGCTGGACAGGCGTGAGGCACCTCACTTTTCAAATCTGAAATGGATTTTTCAGATCTGCACTGTGGGGAGCCCGTAGTCCAGTAGCATCCGGTGGTTCTCGGAGATCAGCACGCGGCTCGAGCGGCTGGGCATCGGCGCAACAAACCGAAATTCCTGGGCCGAAGCGCCAGAGGCCGTCTGCGCGAGCTCTGCGATTTGATGTGACGTACCTGATACCGACACGACCCCACCTGCACCTGCATTCCGTGCAGATTTGATTGCAGAGTTGAAATCCGTTGTATCTGGAATTCCCGGGCCTCCGTCACCAGAAACGGATGTCAAATGGATGACGACCTGGTCATGACGAGGCTCGTAGACCTGGCGCAAGCCATGCGGAACGTGGCTATCGTCGTTGTGGCTGACGAGCTCGACCTGCTCGCCGCGAAACAGGAGCGTCGTCCGGCCCGTGTTCCTCATCCGCCCGAGGGGCCAGGGGAATCGGTCGCGAACGCCGAGGAGCCCCGAGAGGAGGGCTGCGATGATTCCCCCGTGGGTGAACACGATGACTCTGCCCCCGTTTGGGAGCCTGGCTCTGAGGTCGGCGAGGGCCGCATCGGCCCGCTCGAAGACTTCCGGCCAGCTCTCTCCGCCCCCGATCGCGAAGCTTCGGCGGTCCTTCAGGGCCTCGATCTGCTCGGGGAAGCGCTCGACGACCTCCTCCATCGTGAGCCCTTCCCAGTCGCCTACGTGGATCTCTCGCCATGAACGGTCGTGTTCGACCTCGACGCCTGCGGCTTTGGCGGTGTCGGCGGCCCGGCTCAAATCCGAGCTGAGGACCAGATCATAGGCCTGGCCGAGTAGGGCCGCTCGGAGCCCCTCGACCTGCGAGTGCCCATCGTCGCTGAGCGGAGAGTCGCCGTGCCCCTGCCAGACGCCTTTGGCGTTTGAAACCGATTGCCCGTGCCGAACCAGGCAGACCTCGAGCTCGCTCATGCCGCCGGTGCGACGCCGTGCTCTTTGCGCGGCATGATCACGTCGTCGACGATACCGTATTCCTTCGCTTCGAGGGCGGAGAGGAACTTATCGCGTTCGGTGTCGTGACGGACCGTTTCGACGTCCTGGCCGGTGTGACGCGCCAAGATCTCGTTGAGCCGTTGCTTGGTGTTCAGGATTTCCTTGGCGTGGATTTCGATGTCCGACGCCTGGCCCTGGTACCCGCCGAGCGGCTGGTGAATCATGATGCGGCTGTGCGGAAGCGCACGCCGGAGGCCCTTGGTCCCGGCTGCCAAGAGGAAGGCGCCCATCGAAGCAGCCTGCCCGAGGCAGACAGTCGAAACGGGGCTCTTGACGTAACTCATGGTGTCGTAGATGGCGAGGCCGGAGGAGACCATCCCGCCTGGGCTGTTGATGTAGAGCGTGATCTCTTTGTCGGCGTCCTCGCTCTCGAGGTAGAGCAACTGGGCGATGACCGCGTTGGCCACGAAATCGTTGATAGGCGTGCCGAGAAAGATGATGCGGTCTTTCAACAGCCGGCTGTAGATGTCCCAAGCCCGCTCGCCACGGTGGGTTTCTTCGATGATGGTGATCGCGCGCGTCGCAAAATCGTCGCTCATGGGCTGAACTTAGTCCCTCCGGGCGCGCCTGCAATCCGGATTTTGATCGCGGCCCTTCGGCGCTATGTTGAAAGGATGCTGCCGCCTGCATTCGACATGGTTCGCCAACTGGTCGCCACACCCTCCGTGAGCTCGCCGGATCTGCGCTTCGACCAGTCGAACCGCGGGGTCATCGACCTGCTGGCCGACTGGGCCGCCGGGCTTGGATTCTCGGTCCGCATCGAGGCGCTTCCCGGGGATTCGAGCAAGGCGAACCTGATCGCAACGCTCGGCGAAGGCGAGGGTGGCCTCGTCCTCTCCGGGCACACGGACACGGTTCCCTACGATGCTGAGCGCTGGACGGATGATCCTTTCGTGCTCAGCGAGCGCGCCGGAAAACTCCACGGCCTTGGCACCGCCGACATGAAAGGCTTCTTCGCGGCAGCGCTTCATGCGATCGATCGTGTCGACCCCAAGCAGCTTCGAAGCCCGATCACGATCCTCGGTACGGCCGACGAAGAGAGCACGATGAACGGCGCCCGCGCTCTCGTAGAGCAGGGCGAGCGCCTTGGTAAGTACGCGATCATCGGCGAGCCGACCGGCCTCCAACCAATCCGAAAGCACAAGGGCGTCTTCTACGTCCAGGTAGTGGTGGGCGGCAAAGCAGGGCACGCCAGCAACCCGTCGCTCGGAGTCAACGCCATCGAGGGGCTCCAGCGAGTGCTCGAAGGCCTGCAGTCATGGAGGGACACGATCGGCTACCGGTACCGAGACGACGATTTCGAGGTGCCGACCCCGACGCTCAACTTCGGGCGCATCGCGGGTGGCGACAGCCCAAATCGCATCTGCGCGGAGTGTACGCTCGACGTCGACATCCGCTTGGTCCCCGGGATGGAGCGGCAGTCGGTCGTCGTGGAGCTTCAGGACGTCGTCGCGAACGCGCTCGACGGAGGGCCCTGGACACATGATGTGCGTGCCGTTGGCGGTTTTGCCGACGCGTTCTCCGGGCCCTCCGACGCCGACTTTTCGCGGACGGTCGAGACCTTGTGCGGGTGTTCAGCCAAGAGCGCGCTCTTTGGAACGGAGGCGCCGTATCTCGCGCAATTGGGGCTGCAGACTCTCGTTCTCGGCGCGGGCGATATCGCCGTCGCGCACCAGCCGGATGAATATGTCACCATGGCGGCGATCGATCGTGCGACCGATCTGTATGCCAACTTGATTCAACGTTTCTGCATCGAATCGCCATGAGCCCCAAAGTCGACCCATTCGTCCAACACTTCCGAGCGAGCGCGCCGTACATTCACGCGCATCGCGGGCGGACGTTCGTGATCATGTTCGGTGGCGAGGCGGTTGCTTCCAAAGACTTCCGGACGCTCCTCTACGATATTGCGCTCCTGCATTCGCTCGGCGTGCGCTTGGTCCTGGTCGCCGGCGCGCGGCCTCAAATCGACGAGGCCCTCGGGCGTCGCAGCGCACAGCCTCGCTTCGAAGGAGATCTCCGGGTGACCGACGATGTCGCGCTTCAGTGCGTTAAGGAAGCCGTGGGCGCGACGCGGGTCGAGCTCGAAGCGCTGCTCTCGATGGGCCTGCCGAACTCTCCGATGGCCGGTGCGCGGCTCCGGGTTGCGACCGGCAACTTCGTCATGGCGCAGCCGATTGGTGTGGTCGATGGCGTCGACTATCAGCACACGGGCAAGCCACGGCGCGTGGACGCCGAAGCGATTCGGCAGCGGCTCGACGACGGGGCCATCGTCGTGCTCACGCCGATCGGCTATTCGGCGACCGGGGAGGCGTTCAACATCAGCAGCCATGACGTCGGGGCAGCCGCAGCGGTGGCGCTCGGCGCCGACAAGCTCATCGGCCTGATCGAAGGGCAGGGTGTGGTCGACGCCGAAGGCCTGCCCGCTTCACAACTCACTCCGCACGAGGCCGAGCGCTTCCTTCGTACCAGCGGCGACATGAGCCAGGATCTCGGCCACGATGTCGAGCGGCATCTGGCTGCCGCGATCGAAGCCTGCCGCGGTGGTGTTCCGAGGGCGCACCTGGTGGCGCGCCAAAACGACGGCTCATTGCTCCGCGAGCTGTTCACGCGAGACGGCGTCGGCACGATGGTGACCTCCGATACGTTCGAAGGCGTCCGCACCGCAGAGCGCGGCGATATCGGTGGAATCCTGGCCTTGATCGAACCCCTCGAGGAGCGGGGAGTTTTGGTCCGCCGCTCGCAGGAGATGCTCGAAAACGACATCGATCGGTTCACCGTGATCGAGCGCGATGGCATGGTCGTAGCGTGCGCGGCCCGGTACGCATACCCAGACGATTCGATCGCCGAGCTTGCCTGCCTCGTGGTGCATCCAGACTACCGAACCTCGGGTCGGGGAGATCAACTTCTCCAGTATCTCGAGCGGCAGTGCGAGGCCGAAGGGCTCCGGGGTCTTTTCGTTCTCACGACTCAGACCGCGCACTGGTTTCGGGAGCGCGGTTTCGACAGTTGCGACCTGAACGAGCTTCCGGAGACTCGGCGCTCGCACTACGACCAGGGTCGCCGGTCGAAGATTCTCCTCAAGCCGTTCGACTGACGCATCTACGCCAAAGCACTCGTCTTTCCGTTCACGCTTGGATGGGATTGCGAATCGTGCTACTCGTCCCCGAATTCGCCTAAACGGGACTTGATTCGTCCTTGATACGCACAAAATGAAGCAGGCTGAGCTCAATCCACGCCCTGGAGCGGAAGCGCCCCCCGCAGATGCGGAGATGGATGCAATCGTCGCTCAGGAGGAGAAAGTCCTCGCGCGCGTGCACCGGACCGCCGAAACG
>JBLYYU010000320.1:0-6285 GCA_048550275.1 Polyangiales bacterium | reverse complement strand
GTTCGTTCGACTACCGGGACATCCAGGGCCTCGGCGGGAACTATTTCCCGGCGCTCATGGTCCGGACCCAGAACGGCTTGTTCTCCTCGGATACCAAGTACGCGGACTTCCTCGCAGACGACGGCATCCCCGATGTGGCGCTCGGTCGCCTCCCCGTGAGCTCGCCGGCTGAGCTCAGCTCGGTCGTTCAACAGGTCATCGACTACGAAGCCTCGATCGACTCACTGAGCGACGACGTCACGCTGCTCGCAGATGCGACACTTCCAAGGGGCAACTTCGGGCAGTCCAGCGACACGGTGAGCGAAGTGCTGCCGCTAGAATGGAACGCGAGCGCGGTCTACCGGTCCGAGCTTGGCGATTTGGAATCAACCCGCACCCTGTTCTTCGATGAGGTTCGCAAGGGGCCGAGGCTGGTCAACTACTTGGGCCACGCGGGAACCACTGCGCTCGGCTTCAACGAAACGCTCTTCAGCATAGAAGACCTCGAAACGATGACGATTGATGGAAGCCAGCCCGTCTTCGCGAACATGACCTGCGTATCGTCGCGTTTCGAAGTACCGGGGCTCATCTCCCTCGGCGAAGCGCTCCTGCTCGACGATGAAGCGGGCGTCGCGGTCTGGGGCCCATCGGGTGTTTCGATCAACGAGCAGGCGACATTGCTCGCGCGCGAGTTGGTGAGCGAGCTGAGCACTGGCGACGACCCGCGTATCGGCCGCCTGGTCAACCGCGCCTTCGGCGCCGTGGCGAATCTCGAGTTTGGCCGGGAGATGATCTCGATCTATCACCTCTTTGGCGACCCCGCCCTCCGCGTCACCAAGTCGGAAGACCCCGGCGGCACTGGCGGCACCGGTGGTGATGGAGGCGGAGGCGGTACCGCAGGCGACGGCGGATCGGCGGGCGACGGTGGCTCCAGTGGCTCCGGTGGCTCCGGCGGAAGCCCTGCAAGCGGCGGAGGCGGAGGCGGTTGTTCGATTGGCTGGCAGCGGCCGAGCGCGCAGGTTCCGCTGCTCTTGCTGATGGGCATGGCGGCGCTCGTTTGGCGGCGCCGACGCCGCTCCTAGTCAGTCGGTCGTTTCTCGGGCCCGGCGACGAAACAAGGTGCTGAGCTTAGAGGCGAGGTCCGCGGCCAAGGCCGGAGCGAGCCGTTGCAGCGTCAAGACGTAGACAAGCCCTCCAACGGCGACTGACATCAAGAGCCGTCCGAGGTCACTCAACGCAAGAAGCGAAACCGCCCAAATCGCTACAGCCATCACGAGACAGGCGCCAAGCGCCGGGATGAAATTCGCAAAGTAGCGCCGTGGGCTCACTCCGATAACTGAGCGCAGAGCCATGAGGTTGAGAGGCATGAGCAGATAGGCCCGTGCCACATAGGCGGACGCGACGGCCACGATGCCCCAGCGCGCCACGATGAAGAACAGGACGACGTTCGCGACGGTGTTGACCGCCAGGAGCTTGAGCACGAGATCCGGACGGCCGACACCATTGTATACCGCGTAGTCGAAGTAGCTCACGCCATGGAGCACGCCGATGAGCGCGAGCACCTGCAGAACCTGGCCGCTCTGAACGTACTGCTCTCCAAAGACGAGCGGCACCGCGAATGGCGCCAACATCGAAACGCCAATGAACACCGGCATGGTGATCACGCTCGCGGCACGCGTGGACGAATAAAACGCATCGCGCATTCGCTCCGGCTGACCTTGAAGCCGCGAGAACGCGGCAAACGCCACCACCGTGCCCGTCTTCGCGAGGACCTGCTCGAGAATCTGCAATCCACGGTATGCAACCGCATAGATACCTAAGGCGATATCACCGAGCACGATCCCGATCAGGAAGTCGTCTGAGCGACGACTCAGCAAACCGAGAAGTCCAGAGCCGAGTAGATACGAGCTGTAGCCGAGAAGATCTTTGAGGTGGCGCACGGAAAAGGCAAAGTGCGGCCACCAGGCAGCTGCGCTCCACACGACGATCAAATCGAGGCTCGCGCCGACGAGCTGTTGGACGACTAGCGCGTACACGCCCCAGCCCCAGAACGCGGCGAGCATCCCTGCGACTCCTCCGAGGAGCGCCGCCAAGACCGCCCGGATCGCAAGTGCGCGGAACCGAAAGCGTCGCTGGAGAAGCCCTACGGGAACGGCCACCGCACCGCGGAGAAAGAGCACCGGGCTCAGCCAGCGAATCACGGAGGTGAGCGCGTCCTGGCCGTATAGGTCGGCGATTGCCGGCGCCGCGGCCCAGAGCAAGGCGCCAAGGGCCAGCCCCAGCAGCATGTTCGTCCAGAATGCCGTGCTCTCGTGCTCCGGTTCGAGCTCCTCGCGTTGGGTAATCGCCGCTCCGAAACCTTGTGCAACCAGAGCATCCCCGAGCGCGACGAAGACGCCCGCCATCGCCAAGAGTCCAAAATCAGACGGCGTGAGGAGCCGCGCCAGGACGATGAACACCAGCAACGAGAACAGTCGCACCCCGATCGACTGGATGGCTGTCCAGAAGACCCCGCGCACCGCTCCGCGCTCGTCGAGCTCGGTCATGCGAAGTCTCTCAGCTTAGAGGCGCCGTCGGTCCCAGGTGACGCCATCTCTGATTTCTCTTGCCGGAATCCCGGCCGCGACGACACCGGAGCCGAGGTCACGAGACACGATGGAGCCTGTCGCGACTACGCTGTTGTCCCCAATTCTCACGCCCTTGACCACGACGGAGCGGGCACCGAACCAGACGTGCTCGCCAATGTGGACGCTCTTGTCGGGATTGATTCTCTGGCCGCTCGCGGCGTCCAGGATCGAATGCTCATCGCTCGTCCGCACCTCGACATCGTACGCGAACATGCAATCGGGCCCGACATCGAGAAGAGTGCCGCCGTGCGCAATGAAGCGCGCGCTCTCGACGGTCGTGTGCTCGCCGAGTCGTATCTCGGCGTCCTCTCCCATCAGGAGGAATTCGCCCCAACGCGAGATCTTCACGCTCTCACCAAGCTCGACGCGGAGGTCGTCGCCGAGCAGTCGAAAGGAAACGTTGACCAGCTTGCACGTCGGATGAATCCGAATGGCATTGTTGTTTCCTCGAATCTCGATCCGGGATCCGTGAAGGCGGGCCTTGCCCAGATCGAGCAGGTTCCCTTCGCCCTCGACGGTGACCTTCGAGCCGAGACGACGAAGTCCCTCGCGCGCGTCCCAGGCGCGACGTCGCATGTTTTCGGTCGCCCTGGCCACCACGTGTCTCACATCCGACCCCATGAAACCCCTAGACGAAGGCTAACACAGGCCCAGCTGCGAGGCGGCTTTCCGGAAGCGAGCTTCGCGGGCCGTGCTCGCGACCTGCAATAACTTTCGATCGCGCTCCCAGCGCGATCGCTCATCCGCTGAAGCTGCTTGCCAGAGGCTCGCGAACCCATCGCCGCCGTAGAGGCGCGACAAGCTCTGCCCTACCCCGTGGAGCGCAACATGGGTCCACGGGTCCAAAGGACGCGCCTCGCTGAGGCGGTCGAGCGACACGAGCAGCGCCACCAGCTCCGCTCTCGAGTCGCTCGACGCATGGCTCCGATTCGACAGGCCCAGCAGATACGCGATCGCGGTTCCAAACACGTGGATGTCCTCCACGGTTCGAAACGGCTTCACGTAATCGAGATACCCGTCGCCCGGCATGAGCTCGCCTGGATCCACGGAAACATCGCGGAGCTCGACGCGCGCGTGTGGGATCTCCGGCACGAATGAAATCGGCGGCAGCTCGCGCAACGTCACGCCTTCACGGTCCGCAGGGATGTGAACGACGCCGAGCCGCGGCTTCCCATCGGCGCGCTCACCCAGGCGGGCAGCAACGATCAAGCTGCGCGCCATTTTTCCAAAAGTGACGAAGGTCTTGGTGCCATTGAGCGCGTATCCAGAACCGTCGTGCCTTTCTTCAAGCGTCGACTTGATTGCGCGCGGATGATTGCCTTCGGCCTCGGTCACGCAAAGCGCACAAGGTAGAACGACTTGGGGGACGAGATTCTGGAGCGCTGCCGAGTATCCGGCAGCGAACGCGAGCCCGAGCCGGTCGACAGTCGACGCGACACGGACCGCAGCGTGGAACGGTTTCGCGCCTTGAGCGCACGTTCTCTCATATGAAGTCCAAACTTCACCGAGGCTCGATCGCAGAGATTCGTCTTCGACGGCGAAGAGCTCGGAAAGGTCGACCATGCTCAAGTTCCGATCTCGCGAACCTGCTTGTGCACTGGCGTACAGAGTGCGTCTCTCGTCGCCTCGAGGTAGGCGCGGCCGAACCGCTCGTCCGGTTCGAGGTAGTTCCCCTCTGCCCACTCGTTCCAAGACTTCAAGAAGACGAGCCGCTTATCGAGAGGCCGGTCCGAAACGAGGCTCAGGGCGTGCCGAAGATGCTCGGCGAAGAGCTCCGGTGACGAATCCTGAAGCACCCAGCCCCAGCGACCAACGCGTGGGGTGTTGTCCCAGTTGGGGAGCACGCACGGGTATTCGTCGTCAGCAACCCGGAGCCCTCGGGCAGCGGATTCGACGAGCTCCCGATACGAACAAACGGAGGGAAGTAGTACACGTTCACTGAGCTCGTCGTGGACGGCCCCGAGCGGCCCAAGCCAAGCTGGCCGCGTAGAACGGGCAATGGCCTGGTGCACGGCCGCCAAGCCCGGCCGCTCGAGCAGGACCTGTGAACGGCGGCGCGTCTCGGCCTTGCGCTGGATCGCCGAAGGCAGAAACGACAAGAGATGCCCGAGGCCTTTGTGAACGCCCCCATCGAGCCCGAGTGCCCCCGGGTCCGCGCCTGCGTTCATGATGCCGAGCAGGTAGAGCCCCTTGAACCCCGCCTGCTGCGCAAGCTCCCGCCAGCAATCGGTGAACTCCTGCGGGTCGGCAAGCTTGTCCGGACGAAACACGAGAAAGAGAGGTTTCCCGTCGACCTTGATGTAGCGATCATCGGCGAAGGCGTCTCTCAGCGTATGAAAGTGAGCCTCGTAGTCGGCGCGGCCGGGATAGGTTTGCTCGATGAGGAGCTCCCACGGCCGTCCCACCCACGAAGCGGTCCAACTATGGTTCGCCCAGGCGAGGCAGAACGGGAAGTCGGGCCTACCACTGCCCACGACCGCGTTGAACGGTCGCTCGAGCAATCTGTGTCCCGCGAACCAGTAGTGCCAGTAGCAGAACCCCTCGATGCCGTGGGCGCGAGCCAAGTCCGCCTGCGCTTCACGGGTCTCGGACGAACGCAGGTCGTAGTAGCCCAGCTCGCTCGGAACGCGAGGCTGATAGTGATCCGCGAAGAGCGGTGTTGCCTGGCGGACGTTCGTCCACTCAGTGAAACCTTCGCCCCACCAGTCGTTGTTCTCCGGAATCGGATGGAACTGAGGAAGATAGAAGGCAATTGCCCGTGCGTCCGGGCTCAAGGGTTCGCCCCATGCATGGGCGCCGGAATAACCTACCGTGAGCTCTGATTCAACCAAGGGGCACTCCTGGATCTTCGCGGCCGCTGCAGAGAGAAAAAAGAGAAAGCCGCCCCAAGAGGAGCGGCCTTCTTCCCTTACCGTCTAGAGACGACTCAGAGACAGTCGTGATCGTAGTTGAGTTGCTGCCAGAAAACGAAGCCGCCAGTACTCGTAACTTCGATGTCGTGAGCCGACGCCACCGAAAGGTCGGTCGCCTGACCCGGACTCGTCGAAACCGAGCCGGCGCCAACGCCATCGACCCGGACATCGGCAGTCCCGCCTACCCCTTGCGGATACAGGACTAGTGAGACGTTGCTTGCGGTCCGCGAGTTGCCGTGTTGATCGAAGAACGAGATGAGAAGCGAGTCGCTCCCGTCGAATGTCACAGAGTCTCCGTATGCATTCGAGCCGATGCCACGGAAGCTATTCGTAACATCGCAGAGCAACGGAGTCTGGCAGTTGACCGCGCTAATCGTGAAGCCATTGGTCACGTCCGTGTAGGTCGGGCTCGGCGCTCCTGACGTCGGAAGTGCCACCATCAGCCCGGGAGCCGGCGTGCAGACCGCGACGCACAGGCCGGCGCCATCGCATTCGCCGGGATTACCAGCCGCATCGCATTCCGCGCCCGCATCCAAATTCGTGTTGCTGCAGTCGCCGGTCAACGGATCACAAACATCGTCGGTGCACTCGTTTCCGTCGCTACAGTCGACGTCGGCGCAAAGCATCGCGTCCTCGCAGCCACCTGTCATGCAGACGCCCGGAAGGCCCCCCTCGAAGTCGCAGGACGCGCCGTCTTCCACAGCGGGATTCGAGCAGTCACCCGTAAGCGGATCACAAACGTCGTCGGTGCACTCGTTGTCATCGCT
>JBLYYU010000319.1:0-11554 GCA_048550275.1 Polyangiales bacterium | reverse complement strand
CGATTGGGCGGGAGGCAAGACTTATGGAACCGTAAGTAACGGCCGAGCGGGCCCCGATCGCGAGCACGTGCGTCGCGAGCCGTTCTCCGATGACCCAGGTGCCAATCGCGAGCACGTGCGTCGCGAGCCGTTCTCCGATGACCCTAGAGCTCGCTCGGCGTGCTCGCGTCGACTCGCGCTACGCGGCGCGGTTCTCTGCGTCGAGTTTGCTCGCCTCGTCTACGAAGAGGCGGCGCTCGGCGTTGACCAGCTCGAGCAATTGCCTCTGGTCGATCAGGCCGGCGTCGAGCAGGGCGCGCATGTACCCATCGGCGTAGCCGCGCGCCTGGGCCAGAGTCGCGTAGTTCGCTCCGCTGAAGCGGGTTTCGATCGTCTTTCGCACGAGGCCGCGCAGGGTTCCCTTGAGCTCATCTAGATTCATCGCCGTACCTTCCTAAGTCCGCAGTGTCGGTTTCGAGCTGCGGCGGTCAAGAAAGTGACGGTCTAGAAGCAGGTGAGCGCGCGGAAGTCGTGGATTCGCTTGTCCAGGTGTTCCCGGCTCAGGTCTTGAAGAGCGCCCGTGCCCACGTCTTGAACGCAGAACGAAGCGGTCGCAGAGCCGCAGATCACCGCCTGGCGAAGATCCGTGTGACCGTTCTCCGCCAGATAGCCGAGGAAGCCGCCTGCGAACGAGTCGCCCGCGCCAGTCGGATCGGCCACCGCCTTGAGCGGGTAAGCAGGGGCGCAGAAGATGTCTTCTTCGAGGAAGAGAAGTGCGCCGTACTCGCCGCGTTTCACGATGACGGTCTCCGGCCCAAACGTGCGAAGCGCCTCTGCGACTGCGAGAGGGTGGTGGAAGCCGGTGAGCTGCCGGGCCTCCTCTTCGTTGATCACCAGGATATCGATTCGGGTGAGAAGCTCCTTGAGCGGGTCGAGTGCCGTGTCGATCCAGAGGTTCATCGTGTCGGCGATCACCAACTTCGGATTGTCGATTTGGTCGAGGACGTGAAGCTGGAGCTGCGGCGCGATGTTGCCGAGCATGACGAACTCCGAATCCCGAAACGATGCCGGGATCTTCGGATTGAAATCGGCGAACACGTTGAGGTCCGTTTGGATGGTCTCGCGGGAGCTGAGGTCATCCGCGTAGCGGCCTTCCCAGTGGAAGGTGAGCCCGTTCGCCACTTCGAGCCCGGTCGTGTCTATGCGGTGACCGCGCAGCATCTCGACCGCTTCGTGCGGGAAGTCTTTGCCGACCACGCCGACCAGACGAACCGGAGCGAGCTGGCTGGCGGCGAGCGATGCGTACGTCGCCGAGCCTCCGATCACTCGCTCGTGCGAGCCGAGGTGATTGTGAATGGTGTCAAAAGCGACAGAACCGACGACGAGAAGCGAGGACATATTGCCTTTCAGGGTACGTATTTGCGAATGAGGGGCCACAGCTTTTCGTGGGCGGCCTCCGAAATCGAACCGGGGTCAGTGATTATTGCTCCGGAGAGCGCTGAGGTCGCGGGGCAGGCCGTGGGGTCGGGGACCGAGGGGGCCAGCTCGAGGATGATTTCCTTGGCTTTGGCCACGTTCCCGTGCATCACGGCGACCACGGCTTCGACCGAAACCGCGTCATGCACCTCGTGCCAGCAGTCATAATCGGTCACCATCGCGAGCGTCGCATAGGGAAGCTCGGCTTCGCGCGCGAGGCGCGCTTCCGGAAGGTTCGTCATGCCGATCACCGATACCCCCCAGGAACGGTACAGCTCGGACTCGGCGCGGGTGGAGAACTGCGGGCCCTCCATGCTCAGGTAGACGCCGCCCTCGTGAACGGTCGCTCCGGCCCGTTTCGCCGCTTCGGTCAACGAGCTTGCGAGCTGAGCGTCGATCGGATCGGCGAAAGCAACGTGAGCGACCACCCCATCGTCGTCAAAAAAGGTGTCGGTACGGTGGCGTGTCCGGTCGATGAACTGGTCGACGACGACCATGTCTCCCGGATGAATGTCTTCCTTCATCGAGCCCACCGCTGACACGCTCAGAATTTGTTCGGCTCCGGCGAGCTTGAGCGCCAGGACATTGGCTCGGTAGTTCACCCGGTGCGGAGGAAACTGGTGCGCGCGGCCGTGCCGCGGAAGGAAGAGCAGCCTCGTGTCTCCGATTGTCCCGGCGACGATGGGATCGGACGGCGCCCCGAACGGCGTAGTCATCTCGAGCTCTTCGACGTCGGTGAGATGCTCGAGCGCGTAGAGCCCGCTACCACCGATCACTCCCAGCGTGCGCCGCGCCCCGCTCATTTGCTGTACGCCTGGCGCATCACCACGACCGTCCTCACATCGCCCTCGCGGAACAGGTCGAGTTGGACCGAGGAGCCCACCGGTCCGCGGAGCCGCTCTACGATCGCCTGGTAGTCGAGCTCCCGGACGGAGGTGCCGTTGATGGCGATGATCACGTCGTCAGGCCGCATCCCAGCCAGGTCGGCGGCCCCTCCTGCAGGGACCTGGACGACCCGAAGGCCCCCTCCCTCGGAGTAGGCCAGCTTGGCGTGAATCCCGCCCACGGGCTGCCCCCGGCCGGCTCCGCCGCAGCCTGTGAGCAACGCACAGCCCATCACGAGCGCGGCGAGGGTTCGAGAATGACGGCTCATCGTGCGGCACGGGCATAGCCGGGTTCTCCGAGAGCGCAAACGTTCGCCGAGCCAAGATTGACAGCAGGCGCCGCCCGAGTACCATCCCGACAAACCCGCGAAACTGTAGGTGAATCAGCTCTTGGGCAGCCACGATGCATAAGCTCGTCATCTCGGACGACGATGGTCACACGACCGTCGTCCCGCTTCTTCGCGAAGAGATCACAATCGGCAGGGAGGACGGCAACAGCATTCGGTTGACGGAGCGCAACGTTTCGCGGAGCCACGCTCGGCTGCTGAAACGTAATGAAGCTTACATTGTCGAAGACCTGGGCTCGTACAACGGCGTCATCGTCAATGGCGAGCGCATCGAGGAAAAGGCTCGGCTGTGCTCCGGCGATCAGCTCTGCATCGGCGACTACGATCTCACCTATCAGTCGGACTTCGTCGCGACGGCGAACACGGTGCCCGCACCCAAACCTAGGAGCGAGCCACCGCCGAGGTTAGTGGTTCTGAGCGAGCCCGCGGCCGGCGCCGAGTTCAGCCTCACGAAACCCACGCTTCGGATCGGTCGCGACGAGAAGCTCGATATCTGGATCAACCACAAATCGATTTCCCACGAGCACGCCGAAGTCCAGGTGAAAGGCGGCAAGGTCACGGTCTTCGATCTGGAGAGCGCGAACGGAATGAAGATCAACGGCGTGAAAGCGTCGCGTGCCGTGCTCGACTCCGGCGACGTGCTCGAGCTCGGCAGGGTTCGATTTCGTTTTCTGCCCTCGCAGGGTGCGCACAGTCTGGAAGAGCTTCCAGTCGAAACCGTCGACACGAGCTCCATGCTGCTTTCCCGAAAATCGATCGTCGCGATCTCCGTCATCGGTGTGCTGCTGACGTTTGGCGCCGGCGCGTTGTTCGCGACCATGCGAGGAGGGACCGAGGAAGTCGCGCTTGCAACCACGCCGGTCCCGCCGGTCACTTCAACGCCTAGCGCTAGCCAGGCACCGGCTCGACGGCGTGCAAAGGCGAAGCGAAACGCGCCGTCCCCCGTTCCCTCGAGCGACGAGTCGGGCACCGCGAGCGCTCCAGCGCCGAAGGGCGAGGAGGCCGAGGGTGCCGCCGGCGAGCCCGAGGAGTGGGAGGAGCGGCTCACAAAGGCGCGCAAGGCGCTGGCGCGCGGACGGGTCGATCGGGCCTACGCGATCGCGAACGACCTCCCAGAGGACAGCATCCTTCGAAAGACCCCGGAGTTCGGGGAGATCCGATACCGCTACGCGCAGGCCCACATCAACGAAGCAGAGTTGGCCCTCGAGAAAGGAGAGCTCGATCGGGCCCAGAGCGCGGCGAAGCTGGTGATCGGGCTTGCGGGTGCGACGCCGAAGCAGCGACAGGACGCCAAGCGTCTCATGAGGAGCGCGCGGGCCCCGGCGGACGAGCCCAAGGTCGATCCACAGGTCGCGCTCGACGAGGCGTACGCCTGCGTTTCCCGCGGAGACAACGCCTGCGTGGTTCGCGCCCTGAGCGGGGGCAAGGCCCGGAGCCCCGCTGCGCTGGCGCTCCTCGTCGAGACGTACCGCGCTATGGACAACCTCCCGGCGGCCCGGAAGCAGATGCAGACCTTCGTGAAGCGATACCCAAACAACCCGAGGACCCCCAAGTACCAGCAAATGTTGGCCTCGGAGTGACGCAGGGGCGCAGAATCGTTGATTAATGGGCTCCGCCCATGACAGACTGAGGCAGGGTGTTTGGGGGAACACAAGGTAGGCGGGCTTCGCGCATGCGATTCGCATGGGCGGTGGCGCTCTTGTTGGCGGCGGCTGGCGCGCCAAGCGTTTCGTTGGCGCAGGAGGCGAGGCTCCAGGGCGGCGGGATGGACTTGCATCTATTTCGCCCTGCAGTCGACACGCGGGGCTATTTCAGCGTCAACGGCAGCGAAGTGATGCCACACAACGAATTCAGCTTCGGCCTGGTGCTGGACGCCGGCTTCAGCATGCTTCGCTACAACGGGTTCATCAACAACCCGGATGGCGCCGCTACAAACGCCGCACGCCAAACGCGCATCGCTCGCCAGGGATTTACCGGCACGTTCATATTCAATTACGGCGTCATCGATCGCCTAGTGTTCGGCATCCAACTTCCCGTCACGTTCTTCCGCGGCCACGAGGTGCAAACACCTGACCAAGCCGGCGGAAGCTGTCTTGCTGGTTCCAGCACCTGTCTCTACAACCCGCAGGCAAACGGCCTGCGCTCGCAGGGTGTCGGCGACCTGACGATTCACGTGAAGGCACGTCTGCTCAACCTGGGGGAGAGCCCGGTCGGGATCGCGCTGACACTTCGCGCAGGATTTCCGACGGGCAAGGAAACACAGTTTGCAGGTGAGCCGGGCTACTCCCTTTGGCCGACGGCGGTGTTCGAATTCCAACCGATCGAGAAGATCCGCCTAGCCGTTGAAGGTGGCTACCGCTGGAACTCGGGACAGGGCGCGACGTTCATTTGGGACGGTCTGTCCAATCCGTCGGACCTCATGGGAAATGCAGTGGATCCGGTCGACCAGGGACAGGGGCGGCGCTTTACGTACAACGACCTGATCACCTTCGGATTCGGTTCGGCGTTTCGAATCACCCATGCGCTCGACTTGATTCTCGAGTTCTACGGCACACAAATCGCGCAAGAGATCGGGACGAAGGGCACGCTGTCGATGGAGGTCCTCGGAGGCTTCAAGTACTTCGTCACCAACAAGAGCTTTCTCTACGTCGCGGGCGGTGTCGGCATTCCGAAGACCGGCTTTCAGGCGGCGGACGCGCGCGCGGTCCTCGGGTTCATGTATGAGCCAGCCGTGGGCGATCGAGACAAGGACGGGATCGCGGACGACGATGACGGCTGTCCCGACGCCGCCGAAGACAAAGACGGCTTCGAGGACAGCGACGGCTGCCCCGACCTCGACAATGACGGCGATGGAATTCTCGACGTCGACGACGACTGCCCGCTCGTGAAGGAAGACTACGACGGCGACCGCGATGAAGACGGCTGTCCCGAAGGCATGGAAGGCGATCGTGACGGAGACGGGATCGCGGACACCGTGGATGACTGCCCCGACGAGCCAGAGGATTTCGACGGCTTCCAGGATGAGGACGGTTGCCCCGATCCGGACAACGACGGAGACGGGATCCCCGACGAGAAGGATCTCTGCCCGAACGACCCGGAGGACTTCGACAAGTTCGAGGACGAAGACGGCTGCCCCGATCTCGACAACGACAGCGATCGAATCTTGGATGTCGACGACGCCTGCCCGAACGACCCGGAGACCTACAACGGGCACGAGGACGAGGACGGCTGTCCAGACAAGGGCCTCGTGATTCTCGAGGACACGCAGATCACGATTCTAGAGAAGATTTACTTCGAAACGGATAGCGCGATCATCAAGTCACGAAGCTTCCCGCTCCTCGACGCCGTGGCTGCGACCCTCAACGCCAGCCCCCAGATTACGCTGGTGGAAATCCAGGGCCACGCGGACGAGCGTGGGAGCGACGGCTACAACATCAAGCTCACCCGGGCCCGTGCGGCGTCGGTAGTGAACGCTCTGATCGAGCGTGGAGTCCTCAAGGATCGGCTGCGGTCCTCTGGATATGGCGAGCGCTGCCCGGTGGACCCAAAGCACAACAAGAAGGCCTGGGAGAGAAATCGGCGGGTCGAGTTCAAGATTATCGAAACCGACGCCGGTCCGACCGGAGTTGAGGTAACATGCCCGCGCGGCCGCTCTCTGGTGCCGAGGTGATATGTCGCGCGAGCGTTTCGTAGAGTTGATGACCCCCCCGTTGATCCGGTTCAGCCAGGATCTCAAGGCCGTGCTGCGGATGGTCGAGGATCCGAATATTGACGATGAGAGCCGGGTCGCTGCGGCTGGGGCCCTGCTGAACGTGTTCTCGTCGAGAGGTGTCATCCCCGGAGTCCGAGGCGTGCTCCGGTACTTGGGGGACGTGCTCCTGATGCGCTTGATGCTTCGCAGTGTGCGCGAGCGCTCTCCCGAAGCTTTCGAAAAACATGCGCAGGCTGCGCCGGAAATGCTCGAACCTTTGTCCGACGAGCTCGAAGCCATGCAGGCGTATCTCGAGGAGCGAGTCTCGGTTTTTGAAAAAGCCGTGGAGAAGTTCCCGTCTTTGAATCATCGAGGGCACGAGGCGGCGGCCTGCATCGAAGACGCGGAGTCGAGCACCTGGCTCTACGACGCAGTTCACGAAGCTCTGATCGACCAGATCGACTTCGACGAAGAAGACGTCACTCGCGAGCTCAAACAGGTCGACCGGATTCTGGCGCCGCTCGCGTCCCGAGTCGGACGCTGAACAGCTAGGCCGCCTTGCGTCGCGGTTCCGAGATTTCGCGAAGGAGCCAAGTTCCGCGCGAGGCTTTCATTGGCTTCGGCGCCTTGCAGGAAATGACCCGCAGCAGCTCGATCGCTTCGACGTCCCAGTCGAATAGGCGAAGGATGCTGCCGTTCGAAGCGCGGACATCTGGTGTGACCTTCGTCCGGCGCCGCATCACGTCGTCGGCATCGGATTGAGCGCGAGTCTCCACCAAGAGCATGACCCTGCTCCGCAGAACGAAGCCGAACGGCGCCGAGGCGACCACGAAGCTCAACGACTTGAGCCCTGCGCGACGGCTTTCGAGATGCAGTCGAAGACGCGGCGCGCCGTCGTCCGATGCCTTCTCCCAGGAAAACGAGATCTCTGGAGCCTCCGGCGGGAGCCGAAGAACCGAAGCGAAGCGGCGAAGGACATCCGCCTTCGCGGGTGCGGACAAGGGCAAGTGGTATCGCGTCCCCGTGACGAAGAGGGGCAGGAGCAGAAGCGCCGCAGTAGGCTCGCCGAGAGAGATCAGGGATGTGCCGGCGGCGAGCAGAACTGCGAGGCCGGTCGTGGTCGTTCCATCGAGGAGCTCACTCGCCTGCGTCTTGCTGCGAGGTAGCTCGTTCGCGGTCGCCGGGAGCCAGTCCAGGGGCTCGACCCGAAGCGAAGCGCCAGCCGGGCGGTGAAGCGCAAACGCTAGAAGAGGCGCAGCGCAAAGCAAGTAGCTCGGCGCCAGCCATTGCCCGATGGCCAAGACGATTCCGGTGACGAGGAGCACGGAGCCCCAGGGCGCCTGTACCAGAAGCGCGCTCCGCCCCATTCGGGATTCGACGGAGCGGCGTTTGAGAAGCACCAGCGCCGCGACCAGCAACAGCGCCCAGGCGAACGGGCGTTCCTCCGGCGCGGGAAGCGGCTGGAAACCGTTCGGGGTAGGGGCATCGGGCGCGGCGGACACGGGCAAGTCGATCGCCTCGAGCGGGACGTCGATGGTCAGGGGCCAGGCGGTCATGCGCGGCAGATGATTTCGGCGCCATTCGATGACGGTGCTTCGTGACTGTTCCTCGACTTGGAATCCGACGCCCGGCGCCGTGTCGTGGAGCTCGCTCGGGACCGACGAGCCCTTCGGGGCGCGGAACTCGACAGAGACGTTGTGAAGACCCGTCTCCCACGCGGGCACCGACCAGATGACCTGTGCTTGCGTCGCTCCCTCGACAGGGCGCACATCCGCTTTGGTTCGGTAGCGCATGAACACTCGGTACTCGCCCCGCCTCGGCGCTTCGCGGCGCGGGAACGAAAGCTGGACGCGGCCGTTGTCGAGGACTTCGGCTTCGGGTCTGAAAAGCTCGCCTTCTTCCGATCGAAAGTACGGCGGCCGATAGCGGTCGAGCTCGAAGCCTTCGCCGAGGTCCACCAGCTCGAGCTCGTGCAGCCATCCCGCGTGCACCTCGACGTCGAGACGCAGCAAAATGCTCAGCGTCGCGTCCTGTTCGACATCGACCGTGGCGCGGGCGCCTTTGACCACGGTCCGCGTCCATGCCTGGGCGGGCGAGCTCGAACCGAGGCCGGTGAGCAGGAACAAGACAAACAGGCCTGGAGCGAGGCGGGCGCGCATGGCCCGAACCTAAGAAATTCGGCCGCTTCCGTGAAATTTCCTACTGCTCTCGGAGCCAATTCGGCATGAACAAGAGGACGAACAGGAAAAGGGTTAAGACGCCGACTAGGCGACGCCGGGGTGAGAGTTGGTCGTCGTCGGTCGGGGGATGACCGGGGCCGGTGGCGCGCGTGAGGAACCAGAGCAGGAGCGCCCAAAAGAGCCAGTAGAATCCTGCGCCAAGGTCAGCGCTCAGCCGCTCCCCGCGAACCCCGTCGAGGTAGGTCGGGATGGCGTAGGCAGCGCTGACGACGACGCCGAGGATCGGGAGCGCGCGAAGGACGTAGTGAGAGACCCGATTCTGGCGCGGGCCGAGGAGCGCGTACGCGACGTGCCCGCCGTCGAGCTGTCCAAAGGGAATCAGGTTGATCATCGTGACCAGAAGCCCCGCCCAACCCGCGAACGCGGTCGGGTTGAGCATGATGTCGAAGCCCTCGGGGATGGGGCCTTTGAGCCCAAACAGAAGCCCCAGGTAGAGTAGCGATCGACCCTCGAGAAGGTGTGGCCCGTCAGGAATGGGCTGGATCGGCGATGTCGCGAGCCCGTAGATCAGTACCGGTAGTGCGACCGCCATACCCGCCAGGGGTCCGGCAGCGCCGATGTCGAGGAGCGCGTTTCGAGAGCGAATTCGCTCGCGGATTTGGATCACGGCGCCCAGGGTGCCAAGGCCGAGCAGCGGGAGCGGGATGAAATAGGGTGGCGACACGTCGACCCGGTGGTACTTGCCCGCGAAAAAGTGCCCGAACTCGTGTGCGAGCAGAATCGCCATGAGCGGCACCGAGAACACCCATCCCGTGAGCACGTCGGCAAACGTCTTGGGCAGCTCCCCAAGGACCAGCATCGCGCCCGCGTAGAACGTCGTCCCGAAGGTCAACGCTATCAAGGTCAGCGGGAGAGCCCACCTGGTGTTTCGCTGCGGCACGCCGTGGCTCTAGCATGTGCGTTCCCAAGCGCACGATCTGCTATCCTCGCAGGCGCATGGACCTCTACAGCGCGGCCAAGCGGCTGAACCGGCCGTTCGTCTTCACGGACGCACAGTCGACCCGGGCACTGACCATCGCGGACCACGGCCTGATCGGTGACGGGTTCTCCGCGGCCCTGGTGCGCGCCGACGGCGCGATCGATTGGCTCTGCATGCCGCGTTTCGACAGTCCGAGCGTGTTCGGCGCCTTGCTCGACGAGAAGAACGGCGGTTCGACTTCGGTCAGTCCGGTCGACTATCCATTCGAAAGCCTGCAGCGCTACGACCCGGGCACCAACGTGCTCGAGACGGTCTTCCGGGTAGACGGACGAGGAACGATTCGTCTCACCGATTACATGCCCTGGACAGACGACCCCCGATCCGCGATGCACGAGGTTCATCGGCGGGTCCAATGCGTCGACGGAGAAGCGGTCGTCAAGGTCGTCTTCGACCCACGCTTCGACTACGGGCTTGCCGAGACGAGCTTCGAGATAGACGGGCGTTCCGCGCTCGCGAAAGGCGCCTCGGGGGAACGGCTCGTCGCCGTGCTCGGAGGGGAGGGCGACTGGAGGCCGCGGGCGGAAGGCGGCGTCGAGTCCGTGTTTCGACTCAAGGCGGGGGAACGCGTCTGGCTCGTGATCAGTTGGGGCGACACCGAGTCGGAGTCCATCCTCGCGTATCGACCATTCGACGCGCTCCGCAACACTCGCCGGCGCTGGCGTGACTGGACCCAGCAGCTCCGATACGACGGCCCCTGGCGTCACCACGTCGTGCGGTCTGCGCTCCTCTTGAAGCTGCTGATGTACGCGCCGACCGGAGCGATGGTTGCTGCGCCGACCACTTCGATTCCCGAGTGGCTTGGTGGAGTGCGCAACTGGGACTATCGCTACACCTGGACGCGTGATACGGCGATGGCGGTGCGGGCCGCCAACCTGCTCGGATGTAACCGCGAGGCACGCGAGTTCTTCCACTTCGTGCGGGACACGCTCGAGCGCGACCGGGAGCTTCACGTCATGTATGCGGTGGACGGGGGGCGCGTCCCGGACGAGCAGACACTCTCGCATTTCGCCGGATACCGGGGCTCGCAGCCCGTGCGCGTCGGGAACGGCGCACGGGACCAGCTTCAACTCGACACCGTCGGCGCCCTCATGGACGCCGCATACGTGTACGAGCGAGGCGGCGGCTCTCTCACCGCACGCGGATGGCGCCGTCTTCGGGCGGTGGTCGACAACGTCGCCGCGATGTGGCCCGAGCCCGACCACGGGATCTGGGAGCCACGCGCGGGTAAGCGCCACAACGTGCACTCGAAGCTCATGAGCTGGCTCGCTCTTCGGCGAGGCGCCGAGCTCGCGCCCCTCTTCGGCGACATGCCGTTGCAGAAACGCTGGCAGAAATCGGCAGATGAGCTTCATGCGGAGCTCTGCATCCGGGGACTCGACAAGACCGGCAAGCGTTTCGTCGCCGCGTACGAGCACGAGCACCCCGACGCCTCGCTCTTGCTCTTGCCGATACATGGCTTTCTTCCACCGGGTGACGAGCGGATCCTGCACACGGTCGATTGGATTCAGGACGCGCTCGGGGACGGCCCGTACGTGTATCGCTACCGCACCGACGACGGCGTCGGCGGGGAAGAAGGGGCCTTCGTTCTCTGCGGGTTCTGGCTGTCGGAGGTCCTCGCGATGGCCGGAAGAATCGACGAGGCGCAACGGGTCTTCGTGGCGCATGCGGAGGCATCGAACCACCTGGGCCTTCTCGCAGAGCAGATCGACCCGGCAAGCCAGACGCTCCTCGGTAACTTCCCGCAGGCCTTCAGTCATCTCGGGCTGATCAACGCGGCCGCACGAATCGACCTCGCGTTTCGTCTACGGGACGAGGGATCGGCGCGAGTCCCCGAGCTGCAGATCGGCACCTAGGTTGGAGGGGGCCCTGAACACGGATGGAGACGGAATCCGGCGCACCGTGTTGCTACGGTTTGGCTCGTATCTGATATTCGCCGGCTTGCTCACTGGGTTGGCCCT
>JBLYYU010000318.1:0-3573 GCA_048550275.1 Polyangiales bacterium | reverse complement strand
CGCCCGACGGCGTCTTCTGTGACGAAAACTGCCAGGCCATCGACCCCTGTGCGGCGGACCCCTGCAACCAGTCCGACACGTGCAACCCCGAGGCGTGCACCGCGGACCCGATCGACAACACCGCGATCTGCACGCCTGACCCAGGCTCGGCAGCGGGCAACGCCTGCTCACCCCCCACAGGCGGGACCTGCGACGGTCTGGGCAACTGCGTCGCGTGCACGCAGAACAGCGACTGTGAAGACAACAACGAGTGCACCGACAACGCCTGTGTCGCCGGCGCATGTGAATTCACCAACAACGACAACAACACCTGCTCGGTAGGCGGCCTACCCGGCACCTGTAACGCGGGCACCTGCGAAGGCCTCTGCGCCCCTGACACCTGCTCGGACAACGGCATCGAATGCCAGACCGACATCTGTGATCCAGCCGACGGTTCGTGCAACGCTGAGAACGACGGCATCAACACGGGTTGCGATTTTGGTCCTGGCCCCGGGGTTTGCGACGGTGCCGGTGCTTGCGTCCAGTGCAACATGGACTCTCAGTGCCCGAGCGGCGAGACCTGCGTCAACAACGCTTGTGAGGGAGCGGTCATCGCATGCGAGTACGACCAGGACTACGAGACGCTCACCCCAGGGGACCCGCCCCAGGGTCAGCCGACCGACTTGGCCGCCGATGGATGGCTGGTCGGCGCGAACGTGTTCGAGTCGGACGGCACGACGTTCGCGTACGACTACTTCGCGTTCCCGGCTCCGAACGGCGGCCCCGCATTCTCGGCTGTCGCTGTAGGGGAAGGTGGCGCAGCTCAAGGCGCGCAGCAGCTTTCGATTTACAGCGACTACAACAATCAGGACCATGCGATCGGTCGCGTCATCGAAGCCATCGTGTTCCGTGAGCGCAACATCGTCGCCGGGGACGTCGGAACGACGATCACGTTCGCGTTCGACGCAAAGCGAGGCAACATCGAGGGCGCGTCGACGGCGTTGGCGTTCATCAAGACGCTCGATCCCGGCGCCGGCTTCGCGACGACCAACTTCATCACGGAAGACACGACGAACCTTCCGGCAACCTGGAACACCTTCACGATCCAGATCACCATCGACGCCAGCCTCGTGGGCCAGCGCCTGCAGTACGGCTTCCAGAGCAGGGCGTCGAACTTCGAGGGCTCGGGCGTCTTCTACGACAACGTGTCTTTCTGTAAGCCGGGAGGCGGCCCTGGGATCGAGCTGCGGCCGCTGCCGGAGATCTACACGACCGGCAACGCGATCAACTACGGCCCGTACCGGGCAGGGGGGCCGGGTAGCGGGGAATTCCCTAGTGACGCCGACCTCCTCGAAGACCTCTCCCTGATGGACACCGCTGGCTACAACCTGATTCGCCTGTTCGGCGCAGACCCGGTGCACGAGAGGATCCTGCAGCTCGCCGAGGCGAATTTCCCCGAGATGCAGTTCCAGCAGGGGCTCTTTGTCGGGGGGCTCGCCCCGGGCCCCGAAGCCGACAACTGCGATAGCGCGATCAACGACTCTCAGGTCGCAACCGCCATCCGGCTTGCCAACACTTATCCCAGCGTCGCGACCGTCAGCGTCGGCAACGAGACCTCGTTCTTCGCCGCGTTCATGCCCTTGAACTGCCTCGAGGGGTACATCGCCGAGACCCGGGCCAACGTGACGCAGCCCATCACGGCAGACGACGACTACACGTTCTACGCGAACTTCTTTGGCAGAAGCCCAGACGGGGTCCTGCGGCTCATCGACTTCGTGTCCATTCACACGTACCCATTCATCAACTACCAGCAATGGGACTGGAAGCAGGAAGGGGTTCCGGCAGGGCCTCTACGGGCCGAGGCCATGATGAACGCGTCACTCGCTAAGGCTCAGCAGAACTACCAGGCCGTCTACGACTACCGGTACCTCGCTGCGTCGGGCAGCAGTGTGAGCGTCGGCGAGACGTTGCCGATCGTGATCGGCGAGACGGGCTGGAAGTGGCGGCAGACTGCGCCCACCCAGGAAATCGAGGCCTATGCCGCGCTTCCCGTGAATGCCAAGTGGTACAACGACCTGATGCTCGGCTGGGAGCGAACCCCCGGCGGGCCGGCAACCATCTTTCCGTTTGTCGCCTTCGACGAAGCTTGGAAGGGCACCGACGATGCTTGGGGCTTCTGGGACGAGCTCCGGGCGCCCAACTATGTCCTCTGCGGCACGCCAGCAGGCTCCGCCTGCAACGTCCCCGTCTACCAGGGCGCGGGCTTCTATTCCCCCTAAACCGAGCAATGGAGCTCGAGGTTCACGACGGTCTTGACATTTTTTTGCCTCACGCGTAGTTCGTTCGGTGAATGCACGAAGTCGGTTGCGACTTCTTGGCCGCGAAACGGCACCGATTGTCACACTGATCTTTAGAGGAGAGCCCAGAGACGATCAGCCATGGAACATGCCCGTGAATCGACTCAGGTAGTGCTCGGGGCGTCCGCGGTTCGGGCGCAACATAGCCGACTGATTCTGAACATACTCTGGACGGAGCGTGAGATTTCCAGGGCAGAATTGTCGAGGCGAACGGGGCTGAGCCGTTCGACCGTATCGGCCATCGTCAACGACCTGCTCGGCACAGGCCTAGTCAAGGAGGCGCGCGCTGGTCTCTCTAGCGGCGGACGCCGCCCGATCATGCTCGAGTTCCAGGACCAGTCGAGCTTCATCGTAGGGGTCGAGCTCGGCGCAACCCACGTCTCCTGTGTGCTCACGGACTTGAGCTGCAATGTCAGGGCCTCTTGGTCGGCGCCCGCTCCGGTGCGCGATGAGCCAGCGTTGGCCCTGAAGAAGATGACGATGGGGGTGCGCGCCGTCATGGAGGCGGACGGGGTGGAGGCGTCGCAGTTGCTGGGCATCGGGGTTGCGGTACCAAGCCCCGTCGATGACAAACGCCCCGGAGAGCTTCTACCGCTGATCGTTCCGAAATGGGAGGGCTACAACGTGGCTACCCACCTAGAGCAAGACTTCCAGCGTCCCGTGTTCGTCGATAACGACGCGAACCTGGGCGCCTTGGCCGAGCTCTGGTGGGGCACCGGCTCTTCCGCCAGAGATCTCGCGTACATCAAAGTCGCCACCGGAATCGGCGCTGGCCTCATCATCGACGGTCGCATCTTCCGGGGAAGCGGCGGCATTGCCGGTGAAATCGGTCACTGCTCCATCGACCCGAAAGGGCCGCCGTGCGTCTGCGGCCTCAACGGCTGTTTACACACATTCATCGGGACGCCGGCGCTTCTTGCGCGCGCAAAGGAAAAGCTGATCGCTAGCGGCAGCAACCGAAAGCCGCCTGCCAGCATCGACGAGCTCGTAAACGCGGCGTTGGAGGGCGACTCATCGTGCATCGAAGTCCTGCAATACACGGGCAGAAAGCTCGCGATTGGGATCTCGAACCTGCTCAACCTGCTCAATCCCAAAACCGTGGTGGTCGGAGGCGGAATCGCACGCGCCGGCGACCTCATCATGGAACCATTGCGTGAGACCATCCTCGGCCTGTCGTTGCCCAGGTCGATCCTCGACACTGAAATTCGACCCACCGGGCTGAATGAGTGGGGCATTG
>JBLYYU010000317.1:0-14128 GCA_048550275.1 Polyangiales bacterium | reverse complement strand
GCGAGAAGCGGCGGGCCGGGGCGCGGAGGTCATCTTAACCCCGGAGCTCTTCGAAGGTCCGTACTTCCCGCAAGCAGAAACCGAAAAGGCCTTCGACTTCGCGGCACCGCTCGAAGGGCACTCGACGGTCGCGCGGATGCAGGCCCTCGCCTCCGAGCTCGGCGTCGTTCTTCCCGTCTCCTTCTTCGAGCGCGCCGGTCAGAGCTACTACAACAGCGTCGTGACCATCGACGCCGACGGAACCCAGCTCGGGGTCTACCGAAAGAGCCACATCCCGGACGGCCCTGGTTATCAAGAGAAATTCTATTTCAGGCCCGGAGACACAGGGTTTCGGGTCTGGAAGACCCTGCGCGGAGCCATCGGCTTAGGCATCTGCTGGGATCAATGGTTTCCAGAGGCCGCCAGAAGCATGGCGCTCCAGGGCGCCGAGGTTCTGCTGTACCCAACGGCGATCGGTAGCGAGCCAGAGGCCCCGGACGAAGACAGCCAAACGCCATGGCAGCGCGTGATGGTTGGCCACGCCGTTGCCAACGCAATGCCCGTTGCAGCGGCGAATCGAATCGGAACCGAAGGGGGCCTTACTTTCTTCGGCGGCTCGTTCGTCTGTGACCAACGCGGCGAGGTTCAGGCAGAGCTCGGCCGCGATACCGAAGGCGTTGCGATCGCGGCCTTCGATCGCGGTACCCTTCGCCGGTACCGGGCCAACTGGGGTTTCTTCCGAGATCGTCGTCCGGATCTCTACGGAGCGCTGACGGGGGACGAGCCTCTTGATTGATTTCCTCTACGCGATCATCGACGCGGAAGTTGCCGAACGACCGCTCGAGATGACGTTCCGAGCCTTGAACTCAGGCTGCGCGATCGTGCAGCTCCGGGCGAAGCGTCTCGACGACCTCGCTTTCCTCAAGATCGCCAAGCGCGTTCGCTCGGCTTGTGGCCACGCGAACGTTCCGTTTGTGGTCAACGATCGAGCGGACATCGCTAGGCTCGTCGAAGCGGACGGACTGCACCTCGGCCAGGAAGATCTTTCGATCGACGAAGCACGGAGGGTCGTCGGCAACATGCAGATCGGCATGTCGACCCACAACCTCGACCAGGCCGTGCGAGCAGATCGCCAAGGCGCAGATTTGATCGCCTTCGGCCCCGTCTACCCGACCCGATCGAAGGAAAACCCAGACCCCGTCGTTGGGCTCGACTCCCGCGCGGAAATCAGCTAGCAGGTGGCGGGGCCCGGGGTCGCGATTGGTGGAATTACTCGAGAAAACGCCGCGAAAACGCTGGAGGCGGGCCCGCAATACCTGGCGGTCATCTCAGCGCTGCCCAGCTTTCTGAGCAACGCGGAATGAAGGTCAGCGGTTGATTTCTTCGAAGTATTGAATCGCGGTCTCGATGGCGGCGCCCAGAGCTTGGTTGACCAGGTTCGCCGTTGCGTCTTCGCCATTGCGAAGCGCTTCGTAATAGCGCTGCCGCTCGGTGGCGTGGATGACCACAGGTGGATATCCGGCGCGCATCAAGATCAGGTTCATCACGAGCCGCGCGACCTTCCCGCTGTGTCGTGGGAACGGGTAAATGTGTAGAAGCTGATAGTGCGCCTTGCTCGCCATGCGAACGGGGTGCATCGACTTCTTGGTCTCAGGCTCGGTCAACCATTGGACGAGTTGGCGCATCCGGTAGCTGATCTTGTCAGGCTGCGAGATCTCGTGGAAGTACAAGCGGTGGAGCGGCATGTCCTTTCGGTACTTCGGCGGCCCCTTGCCCTCGAGCTCCTCCGGCGCGAGCTGCGCGAAGAGCTTCTTGATCACCTCGAGGTTCACCGCGAAGCGCCTGCGCGATGACATCTCCCGGATCATTTCGATCGCACCCATGTGGTTGCGGATCTCGTCGTAGACGGGGATCAGCGACGGGTCGCTGATGACCTCGTCGTAGATGGCAGCCTTGAGCTCGTCCATCGAGTAGACGACGCCTTCGAGCGCGCTGTCATGGTAAATCCAGGCGATGTCGAACCGCTCTTGATACTCCTTGCGCACTTGCGGATCGGCGTCGTCGAGCAGCTGTTGAAGCTGGGCGACTCGCTCTTCTATGCTCGGACCCTGAAGCGCTTGAACCAAGGAATTTCCTCCATTCCGGGGGAACCTACACTGTCGGTCCCGCGCGGCCGGCGAAACTATCAGCGGCGCCCCGGAAGGTCAACCGCGACCGAATCTGGCTAATTGAGGGCCTCTGAAATCGCCCCGCGGAGCCGCATTTTGCTGGGAACCCCGGTGGAAGCCCAGCTAACGAGCCCGTCTGGACCCACCACGATGACGGTGGGCAACATCTTGATGGCGTATCGTCTTTGAACCGTGCCTGTCCGGTCGTGGAGGCTCGGGAAGTCCATTCCGAACGCCGCGTGCGCAGCCTGGAGACTCTGGCGATCGATTGGCTCCACGTTCACTGCGTAGAACGCGACACCCCGCTCGCCGAACTCGCCGTAGAGGTCGTTGAGTGTGGACGTCGACCGTTTGCATGCGCTGCACCAGCTTGCCCAGAAGTCGAGCACGACGACCTGCCCGCCCATCTCCGACAGGTTCACCGTCACCGGCTCTCCCGACTCGGCGCCAGCCGCAACGCTCATGCGCAAGTCGGGCGCCGGCTCTCCCATCAATGGCGAAGCGTTGCCGCGGGTCATCCATGCGTAGAGCCCTATGAACACCATCCCAGTGATCAGCCAGTGAATCCATTTGCGCTGCTGGGGCTTGGCCGCTTCGTTCATCGCGACTCCAAGAGTGGGAGCTCGATTCTGAACCGAGCCCCGCCTTCGGCTGCGCTGTCGAGCCGAACCTCGCCGCCATGCTCGAGCACGACTTTCTTCACGATCGCCAAGCCGAGCCCGGTGCCCTCACTCTTGGTCGTGTAGTAGGGATCGAAGACGCGCTCCCAGTTCTGCTCCGAGACGCCCGAACCGTTGTCGCGGACCTCGATGTACCCTTTGCCCTCACTCGCGAACGCGGAGAGCAGCACCCGGCCGCCCCCAGTCGGGTGCGCAGCGTACGCAGCCTGAATGGCGTTCCTCAAGATGTTGTCGACTCCGCGCTTGAGCATCATGGGGTCCATACGCACGGAAATCGGTTCCGTTGCACATGTCACGCTTACTTCCACTGGAGCCGCCGCCCCATCGCCCAGATCTTCGAGGACCGCGGGGATCGAATCCTGTATCCCGTGTGCGAGCTCACAGAGGTCGGCTGGCGAGAGATCTGCCCTTGGAAGCTTCGCAAACGAGCTGAATTCGCCTACCAGCCTGCGAAGGGTCGCCACCTCTTCCTCGATGATCGCCCGGGCGTGCTCGAGCTTCTGTCGATACGACTCGTCGTCGCCCGCGTAGGTCTCGTCCATTTCCTGAGCGGCGAGTTGGATCGGGGTGAGCGGGTTCTTGATTTCATGGGCGAGGCGGCGCGCGAAGTCCTGCCAGGCGCCGATCCGTTGCAGGTATTCGATGCGCGTGCGGGAGTCCCGTAGGTCTCGGACCATTTCGTTGAACGCCTTGGTCAGCTCCGAAACCTCGTCGTGGGCGCTCGTGGGAAGCTCGACGGTGAGGTCACCGGCACCGACTTTGCGTGAGGCGTCTGCGAGATCGGTCACCCGACGCGTCACTCGCCGGGAAACGATCGCACCGATCAAGAACGCGACGAGAATCACGAAGAACACCAGAATCGCAAAGACCCAGGCGTACACGTCCGAGACAGAAGCTCCTTGGCGTTGGAGGCGCGAGTACACGTCGGCGACCTGGCCAGCCTCTTGGAGTCGCTCGAAATAGCGTTCGGGAACGGAGACCTCGACGGCGACGCTGAGCGTGCCCGCCGCGTTTCGCACTTCCCGATCGCGAGTCGTAGTTCGTAACGCTCCGCCTGCAGGGTCGGGGGTGCGGCGAACCTGGGACAAGACCAGTTGCTCCGCGTTCACGACCCGAATGCCGTTGACCGTTTCATACCGCTCGAGAAGGGTCTGCAGGAGTGGATCGAGATCGGAGGCCTTCCCCCGTCGCGCCAGCTCGGCTTCGATCGCCCACTTCACCGTATCGGCGACTTGATCGGATGCCTCTCGCAGAGCCATGAGCTGGCCTCGCCTCGCTTCGACACCGTGTGTGAGCTCCGCGCCGAAGCGCTCGTTCACACCGACCGCGTAAACGTCCCGTAGCGCCCCCTGTCCGAGGAAGATGCTGCCGCCGAGGGCCAAGAAGACCGACAAACCAATCGCGAACAGGATCTTTCGTTCGAAGCGGCTCATTGGGGTGCCTTCAGGAGCGCGCTTCTGAACTGGACGGTGCGCTCGGCGCGACAGATCCTCCGCCGAACGATGTTGACGCTGATCGGCCCGACCGGAACGTCCCCAGAGGTTGGACGGATGAGCTCACTGCACTGCTTCTTGGAAATCGGGTTGAACTCCACGCGAACCGCGAAGTAAATGTCCTTGCCGCTTTGAAGCTCGTAGCTTTTCGGATCGCCCACGAACAGGCCCTGCACGACGAGGCAACGATTCAGCACTTCGTCGAGCGTCTTGAAACGTTCGCTCTGATCGCCGATTCGAACCAGGTAGCCGTCTTCCCAAAGGTCGCGAGTGACGTCGCAACCGAACTGACGGACACCCATTCGCCAGTTCGAGCCGTTGAGGTGCGCGCCCACGGTGATGACAACGCGCTTGCGAAGTCCGCTCGAGAGCTCCCGGCGCACGCGCTCGTCGGCGAGGTCCTTGGCCGAGAACGAAACTTTGGCGGCGCCACGAGACCAGGTCACACCCATGTCGCGCAGAGGCAGGCTAGATTGCCCGTAGGCCACTGCTGCAACCAGCAAGACCAAAGCTGCAGCAACGAATCTCACAAGCGTATGAACCCCAGCAAGGTAGAGAATCCGACTTGGAAAACGCCGACGCTCGTGTCGAAGCGGAAGCCGATGTCGAACGTCAAATCGAGCGGAAATCGAGAGAAACCACCGTATCCGCTGACTCCGCCGAAGCCAGTTCGCTGCTCACGCAGGTCGGTCAAGGACAGGAGGCCAACCAGCGTGTAGAGGTTCACCTCGCGCAGCCCGCGCTCGCGCTCTTTCTGAAAAACGGGGATGTCGTAGCCGAGGTCGAGCCGCCAGGCGAGCTCGCCGAGATAGTTGTTCTCGATCGACGTGCCCAGGAGATTCGGCGGGGGGCGCGCGTCGAGCTGCATCTCCAAGAAGCGCGAAGGGATGAGGTCCGTCAGATCAGAGATGTGATAGAGGTAGAAGAACGGCGTGTTGCCGAAGGCTGCGCCTCCGAAGAACCCGAGCCGGATCGTGTGCTTCCAGGGCAATCTCCACCATCGCCGGACCCAGACGTCGAGCTTGATGAAGTCGTAGTCACTGCCGAGCGCGCGTGTGCCCAGCATGACGTCGCCGACGAACAGCACGCCTTCCTTGGTGATCCCCGGGTCATCGCGCTTATCGAAGGTCAGCGTGAACCGAAGCGAAGAGACGAAGCTCTTGCCGTCTTGGATTGCGAAGTCGATCGGCCTGACCTCATTGCCTACGACCTCGCTCGCGGCTTCGGGACGACCGAGCACGCTGACGATGTCGCCGATCCAATCGAGGGAGTACCGGAGCTTCGATGTGAATTCCTTGCCCGTGCCGACCATGAAGCCGCCGCGTCGATAGCGGACCACCGCATTCGGAACCACCGAAGTCTCAGGACAAGTCGGCTGTCCACAGGGCGCGCTCACCAGAGGGTTGTTCCCGTAGAATTCGCGACCGTTCATGAAATAGGTCCCGAATCGAATGCCGTACTCGTCCTTGATCAACTTCGGATAATTGAGGTCCAAACGCCCGGCCTGCTGGAACTCGCTCAGGAGCGCGGTGCCGGAAAGGCGAATCCCCAAGCCAGCAAGATTCGTTTCGGTGATCTTGAACCCGAGCCACGGGAACAGCTTCCGTGTATTTTCGGTCGTCCGTTTCACGCCTTCCGAAAGGCCCGCCACTAACTGCTCGATCACGACGGTATTGCGCTCCTTCACGTCGACGACGAGCACCACGTATCCGCGCTCTGCGCCGCGCTCGAGTCGAATGTCGACGCTGTCGAACCAGCCGGTTCCCATCAAACGCCATTGGGTCGCGAGGAGCTCTGGTGATTCGGGATCGAGAAAGTCGCCCTGCTTCAGCGGTACGAATTTTCGAACGATGCGCGCTTTGGTTCGCTTGTTGCCGGAGACGACGATGCCTTCGAGCACGTAACGCACCTGGGAAGAAACCTGATCCGCGTGACGCCCTTCGGTTGCTACCCCGTACGGATCGCGGAACTCCTCGTCCTGCTCGTCGGCGCCTCCTTCGGTTGCGGGTGCGGGAACGAAGTCGCCCGGCCTGTACGGTTCGACGCCCGGCTCGGAATCCTGTGCGGTCGCTCTCGCCGGAATCGCAAGTTGGAACACCAGCAGCGGAAGCAGATGAAGAAAGGCGATCAGGCTCGGCAGCCAGCGTCTCGGTCGCAAGCGCGGGCTCACGAAGCGCAGATTACTCCAGGGGCGGGAGCGAGGCGAGGAGCCAGAGGCAACCGGCCACGACGAGGAACACCGCGCTGACCCAGCCCACCGTGCGCAGAAAACCGATCTGCCTGCCGTCGTCTTTGGACTTCACGGGCTCTGTTGTAGCAGATTCCGCCGCGAATGAGGGAGAATAGTCGAGCCGGTCCCAGGACTCCCGGGGCTCCAGAGGCTCGTCGTCACCCGGGCGGCGGATGATGCGAATCGTCGCGTCATCGTCCTGCTCATCCATCTTGGGGCGGAGCGCGGACACCGGCGTAGCGTCGACTCGCCCGAGCTCAGATAGGCCTTCTTCGAACGCGTCCAGCAGAGGCAGGGCGGTCGGGTTCACGGCAGGTTTCTCGGAGGCTTTGTCGCGGAGCGATGGTGGAAGCGTTTCGCGAGGGGGCGGAACCGCGTCTACACGGAACGTGCCTTCGGTCCACTCGAGCGCCATGACGAAGTCCGCTGCGGTGCCGCCGTCGATGCTTACGTCCTCGAGCTCGCCTTTTTCGTAGTAGCCGATCGCGAGCCGGCCGCGACGTTCGAGCAGGAGCCGGCCGGTGAGCGCGGCGTTCTCGCAGTACCGCATCAGGTCAGCGGGCGGATGAACGGCGAGAGAGCCGCGTCGAGTCGTATCGGTTCCCCGGGACACCGGCAGGTTCGGAAGCTTGGGATAGACCGCGAACTCGCCCTCGCGCAGGGTGAGCAGGACCTCGAGCGCGCGTTCTTCCTCAGTGGACGCTTCGGCATCGGCGAGCTGACCTTGAACCAGGCGCACGGCACCCGAGCCGGACTCGCTTTGGAACTCGAGCACCCCGGTCGTGCCGACCTCCTCGAGTCCGCCGAGCAAGTCTCCGACGCCTTCCGCCGGGATCGTTCCTTCGAACACCGCCTGCACAGCCATGACTGATGGAAGTGATTGCCGGGGCGGGAATTGTCAAGGGCTTTGCACCGACAGCAACGCTCCACAGATTTCCAGAAATTCCAGAAAAATCAGGGGAAAATGCCGCGCTCGTCGTAGGACGTCGCCAGGCTTTCGAGCGCCAGCGCATACGCGGCGACTCGGGGATCGACCTTCTTCTCCGACGCGTAGAACATCGTGCGCTGGTATGCGCGTCGCATCATGTGCTGCAAGCGTCGCTGTACTTCTTCAGCATCCCAGTGTTCGCTGTTTCGGTTCTGCACCCACTCGTAGTAGCTCACCGTCACACCGCCGGAGTTTGCCAATATGTCGGGGATGACCGGGATCCCGCGGTCGGCAAGCACGGCGGCGCCGTCCGGGTTGATTGGGCCGTTCGCACCCTCGGCGATCAGACGCACATCGAGCTTCGTGGCTTCGTCTTCGCCGACTTGGTTTTCGAGCGCTGCCGGGATGAAGAGGTCGGCCTTCGTCTCGAAGAACTCCTCGCGCGTGATCTTCTCACCGCGAGGATACCCTGCGATCGAACCGTTCGCGCGGACGTAGTCTTGCAGCTTGTGTGCGTTGAAGCCTTCTTCGTTCCGGAGATAGCCGGAGTAATCTCCAGTCGCGATCGTCGACACACCAAGCTTCGAGAGCAGAACCGCTGCGTGGGAGCCGACATTGCCGAAGCCCTGCACGGTGGCCGTCGCACCCTCGAGGTCGAATCGATTCTCGCGAGCCCACTCTTTGATGCAGTGCACGACGCCTTGGCCCGTTGCGGCCTCGCGGCCCTCCGAGCCGCCCGAATTGACTGTCTTTCCGGTCACTACGGCGCGCTGATCGTTCTTTTCGTACGTCGGACCGGTGTTGATGTACGTGTCCATCATCCAGACCATCGTCTGAGAGCTGGTGCCCATGTCCGGGGCCGGAATGTCATGCGCAGGCCCGATGTTGTTCCCGAGCGCATGCGTGAAGCGACGAGTAATACGGCGCAGCTCGTCGCGAGAATGCTCGCGGGGGTTGAACTTGATCCCGCCTTTTCCGCCGCCAAAAGGCACACCCAGCAAGGCGCACTTCCAAGTCATCTGCGTCGCGAGCGCCTTCAGCTCGTTCAGCGAGACCTGCTCGTGATACCGCATTCCGCCCTTGTAAGGGCCCAACACGTTGTTGTGCTGAATCCGGTATCCCTTGAAGACGCGCGTCGTGCCATTGTCCATCCGCACCGGGAAATGCACGATCAACTCGTTTTTCGGCTCGGCGAGGATCTCCTTTACGTGCCGGGGCAGGCCCGTCAGCTCCGCGGCTTGCTCTATGTAGCCCTGGACGACTTCGAAGAAACGATACTCTTCTGTACCTGCCGACATCGCGCCAATGCTAGCCCGCTGGGTTCTCCCTCAGCAAAATCGGCGCAAAAAATGCGCGCCATCCGGGCAAAACGAAAGATGCGCGCCGACTATCGAAAACGCCGGTCAAAAGGCACGAGAACCTTGTTTTACCAGGGTCGGCGACGGTAGAGTCCTGGTCACTGGCGGCTGATAAGATTAACGCCGCGGCCTTTGCTTTGGAACAGCGAGGAGGATGCGATGGATCAACCGAGAAGCGATTTCCGTCGCGAGCTAGAAGCCCGCGGCGTGTCACGTCGCGAATTCATGGGCTTCTGTTCGGCGATGGCGGTGATGTTTGGTTTGCCGAAAGGCGCGACGGCGATGATCGCCGACGCGATTGAGAACAAGCCGAAGCCAACGTTGGTTTGGGTGAACTTTCAAGATTGCGCGGGCAACAGCGAGTCGTTCCTTCGTGCGAGCAAGCCGAGCGCGGCGGACGTGATTCTCGATCTAATATCGATCGACTACCACGAGGTGATCATGGCCGCGGCCGGTCACCAGGCCGAAGAGAATCTTCACAACGTCGTCCACAACCAAAAGGGCGCGTACCTCGCCGTCGTCGAAGGTTCGATCCCGACCGCTGCGAACGGCGTGTACTGCACGATCGGGGGTAGGTCGGCCGTTCAGATCGCAAACGAGGTTTGTGGCAATGCGCTCGCAACGATCGCGGTTGGAACCTGCGCATCGTTCGGCGGCATCCCGGCGGCGTCCCCAAACCCAACCGGCGCGCTCGGTGTCTCCGACGCTGTCCCAGGTCTCAAGAACCTGATCAACCTTTCGGCCTGTCCGGTGAACGCCCAGAACCTCACCGCCACGCTGGTCTACTTCCTCACGTACGGGCGGCTACCAGCGCTCGACAAGCTGAATCGCCCGCTTTTCGCCTACGGAAAGTCGATTCACGACAACTGCGAGCGCCGCGCACACTACGACACCGGACAGTACGTCGAGCAATGGGGCGACGAAGCACACCGCGACGGACACTGCCTCTACAAGATGGGCTGCAAGGGCCCGGTCTCGTTCCAGAACTGCCCGAACGTCGGCTGGAACGACAACACGAGCTGGCCGATCGCTTGCGGCCACGGTTGCATCGGCTGCGCCGAACCGGACTTCTGGGACAAGATGACGCCGTTCTACGCGCACCTTCCGGGCTTCCCCGGCTTCGGTAAGGGCTCGAACATCGACAAGGTTGGTTTCTGGGCGAGCATCGGTGTCACCACCGCATTCGCCGGACACACCCTGGTACATCTCGGAAAGAAGCTCGTTGGAACTGGTGCAGATCACGCACCCGAAGGCCCGCCCGCGCGGACCGATGAAGGAGGCGCAGAATGACTCATATCGTTGTCGACCCGGTGACCCGCATCGAAGGCCACCTGCGCATCGAAGCGGAAATCGACGGAGGCAAAGTCACGGATGCCTGGTCTTCGTCGACGATGTTCCGCGGCATCGAGATCATTCTCCAAGGCCGCGACCCACGGGATGCCTGGGCGTTCTGCCAGCGCATCTGCGGTGTGTGCACGACGGTGCACGCGATCGCTTCGATCCGCGCGGTCGAAGACGCGATCGGCGCCAAGCCGCCGCCCAACGCGCGCATTCTGCGCAACCTGATCATCGCGTCCCAGTGCATTCAGGACCACGTGATCCACTTCTATCACCTGCACGCGCTCGACTGGGTCGACATCGTGTCGGCGCTCGAAGCGGATCCGGAGGAGACCTCCAAGCTTGCTCAGTCGATCTCGGATTGGCCGAAGTCGAGCGCAAAGTACTTCGCCGGCATCAAAGCGCGGGTCAAAGGCCTCGTCGATCGCGGGCAGCTCGGCCCGTTCGCGAACGCGTACTGGGGTCATCCCTCGTACAAGCTTCCGCCGGCGGCCAACCTCATGGCGGTCGCGCACTACCTCGAGGCGCTCGACTGGCAGCGTGAGTTCATCAAGATGCACGCCATTCTCGGCGGCAAGAACCCGCACTTGCAGAGCTTCCTGGTTGGCGGAATGGCGACTCCGGTCGACCCTGACAAGCAGGCCTCGCTCAACATCCACACGATCGCCGCGTTCAAGAAGATGATCGCCGAGGCACAGCAGTTCGTGAGCCAGGTGTACATCCCAGACCTGCTCGCGGTCGCTTCGTTCTACAAGGACTGGGCGGGTTACGGCGGAGGCGTCGGCAACTTCATGGTGTACGGGGATTACCCGCTCGATGACAACGCCAACCCGGCCAAGTTCATCAAGCCAGGCATCATTCGAAACAACGACCTCTCCAAGGTCGAGGAGTTCGACCCGTCGAAGATCACCGAAGAGGTCACGCACTCCTGGTACAACTACGACGGCGGCGACGACCAGAAGCTCCACCCCTCGGTGGGCGAAACCAATCCGAACTACACCGGTCCGCAGCCACCGTTCGAGCGCCTCGATACATCTGAGAAGTACTCCTGGCTGAAGGCGCCTCGCTATGACGGCGTACCGATGGAGGTTGGTCCTCTGGCTCGGATGCTCGTCAACTACGCGCAGGGGCACGAGAAGGTCAAAGCGCTCGTCGATCACGTGCTCGGCGCTCTCGGCGTCGGGCCGGAAGCCTTGTTCTCGACCTTGGGCCGAGTGGCGGCCCGCGGTATCGAGACGCAGCTCCTGGTCGACAAGATCGGCGACTTCGTCGACGAGCTCGCGGACAACATGGGCAAGGGCGAGCTTCGCATTCACGACAACTCGAAGTGGGACCCGAGCAGCTGGCCGGCCGACGCGATCGGTGCGGGCTTCCACGAGGCTCCGCGCGGCGCGCTTGCACACTGGGTCCACGTCAAAGACGAAAAGATCGCGCGCTACCAGTGCGTCGTTCCGAGCACCTGGAACGCCGGTCCGCGTGACGGAGCCGGAACGCCCGGTCCGTATGAAGCGGCGCTGGTTGGCACCCCGGTTGCAGATCCGGAACAGCCCATCGAGATCCTTCGGACGGTTCATTCCTTCGACCCCTGCCTGGCCTGCGCCGTGCATGTCGTCGAACCTGGAGGGCGCGAGATCACTCGCGTGAAGGCGCGATGACCCCCCCGCCGGCAGCGACCGCAGTGAAAGGGGGTGCTCGCCCGCAGCCAAGCCCCCGCGCGCACGACGTAGAAGGCATCGAACGAGTCTATGTTTGGGATCTGCTGGTTCGATCGACCCACTGGCTCATCATGGTCTCGGTTTTCATCCTCGCGATTACCGGCGTCTTCATCGGGAAGCCGTATCTGATCCCATCGGGCCCGCCTGGAGAACACTTCGTCATGGCGACGGTGAAGGTCGTACACTTCTATACGGCCATCATCTTTGCGCTCGCAGTTGCTTCGCGGATCGCCTGGATGTTCGTGGGCTCGTACTACGCGCGCTGGCACCAGTTCGTTCCGGTGGGCAAGCGGCGGCGCGGCGACGTGCTCAAGATGTTCAAGTTCTATTCGCTGCTCAGCAAAGAGCCGCCTATGAACGTCGGTCACAATCCACTGGCTGGAATGACCTACCTGCTGGTGTTTGCTCTGTATCTCACCCTGATCCTCACCGGCTTCGCTCTCTACTCGGTGAGCGCGACCGGCTACATGGAGATGTGGGAGTTCCTGCTCCCGATCTTCGGTGGCGCCCAAATGGCCCGCTGGATCCACCACATCGCGATGTGGTTCCTTCTAGGCTTCGTCGCTCACCACATTTGGAGCGCGATGCTCGTGTCCCGAGTCGAAGGCATGGGCCTCATCGACTCGCTCTTCAGCGGGTACAAGTTCCTGCCGAAGTCCTGGCGCAACAGAGATGATTGAGCGCACGCCGGTCCTCGTCCTGGGGCTCGGCAACGTCGTCTGCTCGGACGACGGCGCTGGCATCGCCGCCATCCACAAGCTGATCCGCGAGTACGACTTCCCAGAGGGCGTGGCCGTACTCGACGGAGGCACCCTCGGGCTCTCGCTGCTGCCCCTGGTCGACAGCGCCGATCAGGTGATCTTGGTCGACGCGATTGGCGCCGACGGGCCGCCTGGGACCCAGGTGCGAATCGAAGGCGAGGACGTCGCGCCGGCTGTCTACGAGCGGCTTTCTCCGCATCAAATAGGGGTCGCAGACCTGCTCGCAGGGGCGAGCTTGCTGGATCGATACCCGGACCGCGTAGTGATTTTGGGCGTCGTCCCCGAGTCGATCGAGCTTGGGCTCGAGCGAACTCCAGCGGTGCAGGCGAGCATTCCGGAGCTTGCCGAGCGTGTGGTCCAAGAGCTCAGCGATCTCGGCTATCCACCCATTCGCTCGACGGAGAGTCGCGATGAAGGCCATGGGAGCACTGCTCATGTCGCTCGCACTCTTGGGGTGTAGCGAGAGGAAAGGCTCGTCCGCGCTCGACCATGACGATGTCGAGGTGCCCGTCGGCCAGCTTTCGTCGGACGAGGCGCGCGCCCGCGGGCGTACGATGTTTCAAAAAAAGTGCGCGCTCTGTCACGGTGTGCGCGCCGACGGAAACGGCGTGCGTAGCAACGCGCTCTCCGGGAAACCGGCAAACTTTCAGAGCAGCGATTGGCGGAACAACACGAGCGCGCGCGATGTCTTCCGGGCGTTGACTGAGGGGAAGCGTGGAACCTCGATGCCCGCCTGGCCGACGCTGAGCGACGAGGAGAAGTGGGACGTCATCGCATATGTTCTCAGCGTGGCTGAGGACGGACCGTAATGGCGGGGCGTCGCATCGAGATACGAGGAACCGTGCAAGGGGTCGGCTTTCGTCCCTGGGTCTACCGAATCGCTCGGGCGCTGGGCCTGGTCGGGCGGGTGCGAAATGTGCCGGACGGCGTTCTGATCGAAGCGTTCGGAAAAGGGGGCCAACTCAATACATTTATCGAGAAATTACGGGAGGATACCTTGCCTTCCGCACGTATCGTGGAGCTCGAGACGAGTGAGATTCCTGAGGAGGTCTGCGGCGGCTTCGTAATCGAGACCAGCGGTGATGAGGGAGCGAAGGCCTTCTCGATTCCACCGGACCTCGCAACCTGTGAAGACTGCAAAGCGGAGATCTTCGACCGCAGTGATCGGCGCTTCGGCTACGCGTTCACGAACTGCACCTCGTGCGGGCCTCGCTTCACCATCGCAAATGGGATCCCGTACGACCGGGCGGCCACGACGATGGCGAAGTTTGAAATGTGCGAGGACTGCCGCGCCGAGTATGACGACGTAGACGACCGACGGTTTCACGCACAGCCGAATGCTTGTCCGGTCTGCGGCCCAAAGCTGAGCCTCGTCGATCTACGCGAGCGCTCCATGTCGGAGCGCGATCCGATAGATGGCGCCGCCGAGCTGCTACGTCGTGGCGCCATAGTCGCGGTGAAGGGTCTTGGCGGATTTC
>JBLYYU010000316.1:0-10859 GCA_048550275.1 Polyangiales bacterium | reverse complement strand
GTAGGTCGGCATCACCGGGACCCCGCGCCACTCACTCCAAATGCCGCGCCAGCGGCCGGCGGGTGGCACGCATTGCAGGTTCTCGGCGGCGCAACGCCCGAGCGCCACGATGACTTTCGGTTGCACGAGCTCGAGCTGCGGAACCAAGTAGTGCGCGCAGGCGGCGGCTTCGGTCGGAAGTGGGGTGCGATTTTCCGGGGGACGGCACTTGACGACGTTGCAGATGTAGACGCCGTCTCGCTCGTAGCCCATCGCGGCGATCATCCGGTCTAGGAGCTGGCCAGCGCGACCGACGAAGGGCAGGCCTTGCTGGTCCTCGTTGTAGCCGGGGCCTTCGCCGACGAAGACCAGGTCGGTGTCGGACGTGCCGCGGGCGAACACGCTCTTGGTTCGGCTCTTGCCCAGATCGCAGCGCTCGCACTGAGTGGCCTCGTCGGCGAGCACCTGAAGTCGGGCCTGAACATCCTGAACCTCTGTTGGGTCCGAGGTTGCGCCGAGGGCGGCCGGAGGCGCCGCCACGCCTTCCGCTTGCGGAAACCCCTGCGCTCCGAGGCTTTTCTCCCAGTGAAGCAGCTCCTGGGCGCTAGCCATGACCGAAGCGAGCTCATTTTCTGGGTCGCCTGACACCTCGGGGCGAGTATAGGCCGCTTTCGTTGACTTGGCCGTCACGAGGTCGCTAATCTCATAATCTAAGGGGAATCGAAGGGGAAGATGTCACGGGCTCGGGTCTTGGCCATTGGGGACACCCATGTGGGGATGAAGCGCACCCACAACGAGGACAGCTTCATGCTGGCCGAGGAGGACAACCTGTATGTGGTGGCCGACGGCATGGGCGGGCACGCGTCCGGCGAGGTCGCGAGCGGCATGGCGATCGACACCCTCCGCGAGTTCTTCCGAGCGACGAGCGCGGACCCCGAGGCGACTTGGCCGTACAAGATGGACAAGGCGCGCGGCTACGAAGAAAACCGGCTGATCACCGGCATCAAGCTCGCGAACCTTCGCATCTACGAAGCGGCGCAAAAGGATCCGCGCATGCACAGCATGGGCACGACGGTCTGCGGCATCTTGGTGGTCGAGGACGGCGTGCTGATCGGGCACGTCGGCGATAGCCGGGTCTACCGGATTCGCGACGGGAAGATGGAGCAGCTCACCAGCGACCACTCTCTTCTGAATGACTACATCAAGATGAAGCGGCTCTCCGAAGAAGAGATCGAGAACTTCCCGCTCAAGAACGTGATCGTTCGCGCGCTGGGAATGAAGTCCACCGTCAAAGTCGACACGGTGCTCGACCGGCCGGAGATTGGTGACATCTACGTGCTCTGCAGCGATGGGCTCTGTGGCCCCGTGACCGACCCAGACATCCAACGCATCGTGACTTCGCAGCCGGACCTTCAGACGGCAGCCAACAGGCTCATCGAGAGCGCCAATGAAGCCGGCGGTCCCGACAACATCACCGTGGTGCTCACCAAGGTGATGGGGCTCGCCTGAGGGCAGCTCGCGCGTCAGTGCTTGGTTGCGCCCTGGTAACTTTCGTTCCAGCGGCGAAGCGCTCGCGCGAACGCGCGGGAGTTGGAAAAACCCGCGCGGCGTGAGGTTTCCGCGATATCTAGACCGCGCTCGAAGCACTCGAGCGCGACAGCCTGCCGAGTCGCCTCCATCAGCGCGCGAAATGAGGTGCCCTCCTCGCTCAGTCGTCGCTGGAGCGTTCGCGAGCTCAGAGCCATCATCGAGGCGATGGTATCGACGTCGCAACTCCCCGTTGCAAGCCGATCGCGAATTCGGTTGCCGACCTCGTGAATCAGGCCGGGAGAAGACAGGCGCGAGGCGAGCGACTCCGCGACGGCCTCGAGCTGTTGATAGACGGCTCGGCTGTGGTGCGCGAGCGGCCGCCTCAGGGTCTCCGCCGGCATCACGAGCGCGTTTCGAGGTTCGCCAAAACTCACGTCGCAGCCGAATATCTGGCTGTACTCCTCCAAGCCGCCGCGAAACGGATGCTCGAACAGGACCCGCTCAGGCTGGAAATGGCCCTGGGTGATCTCCTGGCAGAAGCGAACGAACAGCGTGAGCATGAACTCGATCTCGTGTGGCGAGACCGAGAGCGCGCCACCGATTCGCTGGAACCGAATCTCGATGGTGTTGGGGGCGACTCCGTGCAGCGAGGCCACCTCGCCGTGCGCCAGCAACTTCTGGAACTGAAACCCACGCCGGAGCCCCTCCTCCAAGGTCGGGCTGCTCATCAGCAAGTGGACCGGCAGGTTGTTGGCGACGAAGGTGACGTTGTCTCCGGCGTGCAAACCGAGAAACCGGTCGCCGCTCTGCTTGATCGCGGTGATCCACAGCCGCCCGACGAGGTCGCGCGGGACTCGGGCGTCGGAGTCCATGGCCGTCTGGTAGTCCAAGCCCGCGTCGCCGCAGAGCTGCTCAGCCGAAAGCCCAAGCGCCCCGAGCGCGCGCAACAGGATCTGCGTCCAGGCGGCGCTGATCGTGAGGTTCGGGTCTACGTTGCGCGTGTCGGGGAGAGGCTCGGACACAGCGCATGAGGGAGCCACAGCCGAATCGGGATTTCAAGTGTGGGGTACGATCCAGGGAGTCCGCGCCAGAAACCCCCGGTCTTTCGCAGCGCGTCCTCGGCGTCAGGAAGCCATCAGAGGGCTTCTCTCGCTGAGATCAGCGAGGCTCGCGCCTCGGCGAGCTGCTCGGTGATCGCTCCGCCGGCGTCGAGCGAGGCAACCGCATCGTCCAGCGAGCGCATGGCCGCGTTGAGCGCGACCGTTGCGGCGTCCCGGCCCGCTTCCTTGGACGCCTGCGCGGAGGCGACGCCCTGGACGAGCGCGCGCGCGAGATGATCGCGCTGACTGATCGGACCACTCGGGTCGGCCGTTTCGGTGCGGTCGAGGAGGTCGAGCCCCTGCCCGATGCCGGCATCCGCTCGCGCAAGCGCCGGCAGCCGCCTGGTCGACTCGGGGATGTAGCGGCTCACGCCTGCGATCGTGCCCGAATAGACCATGCCGTCCGGCCCAATGGTGGTCGCCGAGTACGCGGAGTTCTCACACGAGTCTGGCACTTCGGCGAGGACCGCGGCTGCACCGGGAAGGATACTCGCGACCTCAGCCAGCGATGGGGGACAGGTTCCCGGCCCGGCTTCGACCCAGACCTTCGACGCTCCCGTGGCGAAGTCGAGGCCCTCGAGGCCCCATTGGCCGTCGCGCTGTCCGAGCCCGTACACGAGTTGGGCGGCCTCGCTGATACTCGGGATGCCGTTGGGAACGCTGATCTCGGAATTGCTCCAGACCGATGTGCAACTTCTCGTCTCGGGGTCCCAGTCGATTCGTTCGAGGCCGAATGGGGCCTTCTCGGGGATCCCGCCCTCGAGCGCCGAGACCAGGTTCTGTGCGAGCCCGGCGAGCGCGAAACCCGACGGTGGGTTGACAGTCGGGTCGGTGAGCACGTTGCTCACGACGACAGCCGAGTAGCCTCGGACGGCGACCGACTGCTCGGAAACGGAGAGCGTCGTACTCGGGTCCCCGAAGAGGACCGGGATCTCGCACGCGATGCGGGGATCCTTTCCTGGCGCAATCGGCTCCCAGCCCTCCGGAATTTCGTCGCGCCAGAACAGAACCAGGCTCATGACGGCCTCGCCGTCGGTGATGACGACGAATCGATCGTCGTCCACGTTCGTTCCCATCAGGCTCGGCGTCGCGCCGGAGCCCGGCCCCAGTCGAATGGGGCTCGGCGGCTCTGGGGATGAATCGTATTCCGCTCGCCAGGCTTCTGCGAGGGAGACTCCGTCCCAGTCGAATCGGTACATCGCTTCGCTCGTCACCATGTAGATGCCGCCGCTTTCGTCGCTCGCGACGCTGTTCGATACGATCTCGAGGTCCTCGATTTCGTCGGTTTCACAATTGGCGTTGGCCGAGACCACCGGGATCGCTCCGAGGTCGTCGGAGTCGACATCGGACGGGATGACGAACAGGTTTCCGAGCTCGGTGGCAAAGGCGAGCTGCCCGTCATACGTCAACGTCATGCCCGCGATCGCGTCCTCCTCGTTGCAGAACAGCTCGTCGGGGATGAAGATTCGTTTGTCGAGCTCGATCGGTGAAGAGCGGTCGCCCTCGACGCTGTCACGAAAGAACGACACGAAACGGGTGCGCCCGACGACGAAGCGGCCTTGCGAATCGATCGCGGTGTAGGCTCCGCTGACTCCCAGCTTGATGAACGGAGGGTCCTCTTCTCGCTCGGTCGGGATGTAGGTGTCGATGATCTCGAACGTTTGATGGTCGATCTTCATGATCGGGTTGTCGAGGCCAGTCACGGTCGACCAGGCGGCTCGACCGCCATCCGCGTACGGAGCGCTGAACGAGAGAATGACCGGCACGCCGGCCCCGTCGAGCTCCAGGTGCTCGCTGCGCGCCATCGTGCCTTCTGTCGGACCGGCGAACGGCGAAGAGCCCTGGGCATAGCTCGCCCGGTGTGACGCCGACCAGACGTCGTCACCGAGGGCCTGGCTGCAGAGCGGCTCGTTTGGTGCGAGCGGTGTCTGACAGACGCCTTCGAGGTCGGTCGCTGGAACGTAGACCGCCGTTCCACCGGAATCGCTGCAGGCCGCGGCGCCGAAGATCGTCAAAAGGAAGAGCGGAAGATAGGTTCGGACGAGCACGGGAACTCCTGGTTGGGGGCCAATGATGCATCGGGCGGCTCCTCCAGGCACGCCAATCCGCGCACTGAGGCCGCCATTAAGAGCAAGAGGCCCTCCCGGCGGCGATGCCGAGAGGGCCTGGGTGTGAACCCCCGTGCAGGGTCAGTCGAGCACCGCGCAGGCGCGTCGGAATGCGTTCGCAGCGGGCTGCAGGTGTTGGAGCTTGCCCGTAGCGAGCTTCTTCTCGGCCTTCTTGAGCTCCTTGTCGATCTTCGACCAATCGCTTGCGCTCAGGTCGCCGTCCTCGATGGCCTGTGGGGCGACATCTCGGGCCTGGGAGATGAGGTTCGACAGCTGAACCACATCGGCCGCGCTCGACTCCGGGCAGGCCATTCGATAGTCAAACGCGTTCTGAGCGCGAGCTTCCGCGGCACAAGTCGCATCCCGGACGATGAGGTCCTGTCGTAGAGCGCCGTACTTGGTCGTCCCGCCGATGATCGGAGCCGTGAGATTGCCGAAGATCACTCTGGCGATGATTCGACGGAAAGGCGCGTTGCCGAGGTACACCGAACCGTCGGGCCCGGTGTTCATGGCGGCGATGCTCTCCTCGGGCCCTTCGGTGAAGTAGATGAGCTCGCCCGTTTCGCGGTCGAGCTCGCCGACGCCGAGCTTGAGCGGCAGCGGGAAGCCGATGACCGGGCCCGCTCCAATGTGAACGGATACGGCGTTGGCTGTGATCCCGGCGTTGAGAAGCTGGAAGTTCAGAAGTTGGACCGGACCGACCCCCGGAACCGGGAGCGGATTGACCGGAAACGCGAAGGCATCGAGATTGGCGACCCAGTCGATCGTGCCGGTGGCGCCGTTGTCGATGACCTTGACGATGTTGAAGAACGTCGCGGCGTAGATTTCGCCGTTGTCCGACGCCACGGCGAGGGACGTGACGATTTGTCCGCCGACGTCGACCGACCAAACCTCTTCGCAGTTCGACGTGTCGATCGCGACGAGCTTGCCGAAGTTGTCTCCGATGTAAATCCGCGTGCCGCTCTGGTTGAGCGTGGGCGTCGAGGCCGTGCCGCCTGCGAACGAGTAGTGGCAAGCCTCTACAGCGTCGTACTTGCTGCCGCTCGGGACGAGGTCGATCCCGTAGAGGGCGCCGAACTCCGAGATTCCGTCTACGGTGCCATCTTCGCCGTCGGGAGCGGTGCCACCGATCCAGAGCCGGCCGGTTCGCTGGTCGACGCCGAAGTCGTTCACGACCCTTCGGCCGTTGCCGAGCAAGGCGTCGATGAACTCGAGGAAGGTGAGGTTTCCGAGGTTGACGAAACGCTGGAAGATCATCTCGGCCGCTGCAATGACCGGCGGAGGTAGCGCGGGCGGCGCTCCAAGTGGCGTGGGCTCGCCCGGCACCTGGTAGAACAAATCGTTCAACGCGTTTTCACCCGTTGCGCGATCCTTCACGATGAGCGCGCCGCTCACCGCGAGCGACATCACGACGTCAGCCTGCGTTTGGTAGTTGATGCCGATGACGTTTCGGAACGATCCGTCGACGGTGGCCGGCAGGCCTGTGGGCGAGTCGTAGATCAGGGTTCCGTCGGTCTTCAGGGCAAATATTCGATCGTTGAGCGCCGAGTAGACGACCTCGTCACCCGGATTGTCAGGGTCGTTCAGAATCATGGGCGTTGACGCGCCGGGCGAAGCTTCACTCGGATGGTCGAGCACCCAGCGAAGATTTCCGTCCGAGTCCCGCGATATCAGCTTCCGGTACTCCGTCGGGTCGCCGGCGGGGTCGATGGGACCGTAGGCGAACGGCGAGAGGTAGTAGTCGTTGCGGTAGTTCTGAAACGGCGCGTAGTAGTTGTTGCCTTCGGAGTCGAAGGTGGGGCCGACGCCGATGAAGAAGGACTCGTCTCGCGTCCACGAGTTCTCGATGACCGGTGGAGAGACGCGGGTGATCTCATCCGAGTTTCCGCTGTCCGAGTGAAAGCGACGGTAGCCCTCGCGAGAAGGCGCCAAGGGGTCATCGGCGGGGACTTCGCGACAACCCTCCGGAGCCCAGCTCGTGAGCGGCGGTGGGTCGAATGGTCTTGGGACGATGAACTGCGCCGAGGCGGTGGAGACACCCATCGCCAGGGTCAGAACGGTGCTGATGTGAATGATGCGCATTGCGGCTCCTCTGGGGATTGAGTGCTCATTAGGCGCCCACCGAAGGCAAATGTGGCGCCAAAAGTTGCACTAGAAGCGCCAGGCGGGGCCTCCCGCGACGAAAGTGTGAGCCGCATTACATTGTCGCCGGTGCGGAGCTCGGACTGCTTGGCTCGGGCGCGCGGCTACCCTTTGACGGGCTGGAAGAGCCTCAGGAAGCTCACGAGGTCGAGGGCGCTGCCGTCGAACTTCACGTCTCCGGAGGCGAACGCCTTGACCGGGTTGCGCAATCCGAGGACGAGCTCGCGCCAGACGAAGGTGTCGGTGGTGATGGTCACGTCGGGCTCGCTTGGAAACTCTTCGAGGAACTCCGCGACGCCACGTCGAACTTGGATGCCGTAGGCTTCGTCGACGTCCGGGAACTGAAAACCGACGGTCATATTCTTGTCCGCGCTCTTGGCGGCATCGAGGTTTGCGGGCATGGCAGCCACGAATTGGCCGATGGGAACGGTGTTGACGAACGAGAGGGCGTTCTCGGGATCGGTGTCGTCGTGGATCTCCACCTCACCTTCGGCTTCGAGCGCCTGGGTGATGTAGTAGTTCCTGCCGTTCGCACTGATGTGTCGCTGCCCGAGGGCGCGGAGCGCGTCCGCCCTGATCTGCCCGGCTCGAGGTGACTTGGGATCGAGTCGCAACAAGTGGGTCCCGAGCTCTGCGGCCCAGGCGTATTGCTCTTCGTCGAGCGCTTTCTGTGCGGCCTCTTGCAGTCCCTCGGCGCCACCGGCGAGCGAAGCCATACCGGCCGCTCGCTTGTCCGGACTCGCCGGTTCCAAGCTGGCCACGTCGCCATCGAACCACCCGAGGTACCCGCTGAAGACCGAGCGCACCGACCAGGCCACGGTGCCGTAGTACTCCTGCAGGAACGGGTGCTCCTTCAGGTGCGGCGGCAGTTGCACCAGCTCCACGAGCTCGTCGGGAGTCAGCCCCTGATTCATCCCGCGGAGGGTCTGATCGTGGACGAACTGAATACCGTCTCGGTACGCGGTCAGGATCTCCATGACTTCGGCCTGCCCCGAAATCGGTCGCGTATGACTCGGTGCCAAGTGGGTTGGCTCGAGCGCGCGCATCTTATCGATGCTCTGGGCCCAACCGAGCACGTCGCGATAGAGCGTTCCTCGAATCGTGTAAAGGTTTGGAAACGCCTTGTAGACGTTGTCGCCGGGCATCAGGACGCCCCGCTCCGGCAACCAGACGAATAGTTGGTCGTTCGTCTCTCCGGGTGCATGGACGAGCTTCACCTTCACACCGCAGATCTCGGTGTCGAGCTCAGTCGAGAACGTCTTGTTGGGCCGGATGAGCCCGATGGTGGCGTCCCGTTCCAGCGTTTCGAGGAAGGGGCCGAGGCCCACGTTCTCCATGCGGTCCGGGCCCGAGTCCGGCAGGTAGTTCCCGAACATCCGGGTGCTTCGCCGGTTGAGTGCTGGGCGGATCACGCTTGCGACGCGATCGATGTAGTAGTTCGTGGTGTCGTGCGCGTACGCGTCGACCTTGCCATCGGGCACGAAGCCGAGGCCTCCCATCACGTGGTCCGCGTGATTGTGGGTGTAGATCAAGGCGCCGACGGGCTTCTGAGTGATCTTATCGAACTCCGCCTTCACCTCTTTCGCGGTTTCCATCGACCCCATCACGTCGACGATGAAGACGCATTCGTCGCCCTCCACCATGATCGAGTTGGCGACCCCGAAACCGACGGCTTGATAGACGCCCTCGGTCACGGTGTAGACCTTTCGTTCGAATTCTTCGGTGTGGGCGACGAGCTTCGGGTTGGCGTCACCCTCGAACGAGGCGGGTTCCGGTTTGTCGACCGACTGCGCCTGACAGGACGCGAGAACGACGGCCAGGTGGAGGAGGGGCAGGAGGCGGGTGAGCGGGCGGATTTGGGCGATCATCCATGCTGCCTACCAGGCGGCAGGACGCGAATGGCGCCAAAGCAGACACCGGACGCGCCAAACATCGCGGGACGGGCTCGGCGCGGCGTTCCTCGAGCTGATCGGGCCTAGCCGAAGCGACTACGGGCTCCAATCGGGGCAATTGAGGGTGACCAGCCTGCTCGTGTCGCAGCCGTGGTCTCCGTCAGTGGTGACCGCGGTGCAGGTGATGGTCTCCGTCGGGGTGTTCGAGTAGCCTGGGCGGATACAGCCCACGAAGAAGTCTGCGACGAGCGTGTGGCCGGCCTCGACGGTCACGCCCTCGGAGCTCGAGTCGATGGTGCAGGAGGGATCCCGGATGCCGTCTCCGGTGCAATCCAGCACGGATTCGGTACAGGTGATGGTGGTCGAGACCCCACGGTCCGGACCGGGAATGCACATGAGACCTTCGGGGCTCGGCATGCAGGTCTGCGGGTCGCAGCTGCCGCTGCAAGTGTTGTCTTCGTCGCGGAAGCTCAGTTCGCAGGAGGCCACGTCCGTCATCGGGTCGAGCTCGCCGCAGCGAAGCGCGAGCAGCTCGGGGCAGCGGTTGACGCCGAAATCGTGGACCCTGTTCCGGTCGCATTGGAATGGCACGATGAGTTGTGCGGGAGCGTTCGCCTCGACCGAGAAGAGTACGACTGTGGCACAGACGAAGTCGCCGTCATCGTCGCGGGCACGTAGCTGTAGAGAACACGGACCGTGAGGAAGATCGAAATAGCCCATCCAAGTTTCGGTCTGCACCTCCAACATGCCGCGCTTGACGCTTTCGTCATCTACCACTTCGAGCTGCGGCCACCACCTGATCTCATCGGGCTCAGCCGAGTCCTCATCGCCATCGCAGTCGAGGCTGTACTCCACGTGCTGCACGTCCGGAGGGCCTAGAGTTTCCAAGAGCACCCTGAGCTCGATGGTCTCGGTGAACGACGCGGTTCCGCCTTCCGTCCCACACGCGAGTACGTATGCCAGGCAGAGCAGCAGCAGGCATGTTTTGTATGGGCGAGAGGGCATCGAGAAGCTCACTAAGGTTCCGTCGGTAGAGACGAGGAGGGGTTGCTCAGTGGAACACGGATCCAGGAAACCCGCAACGGCGGCGCCGCCGGCGCGCGGCGACGAGAAGCGTGGACGCAAGAAGCATCAACGGCCAAGTATGCGCGGCGTCGTTCCCCGCTGCCGCGGAGCAGCCCCCTCCCCCGGCGTTCGGGCCATCTTCGCAGTTGAGATCAAGGCCTCCACGTGGGGTGAAGTCGGCGTCACTGCACTCAGACTGTAGTGAACCGGGCGGGTAGATGGCGCAGGTGGCGTCGATGTCGTCTTGACCGAGGGTGCGCGCGTCCGTGTCGCCCGGTACGCCTGACCGAAAGTACATGGTCGCCTCCTCGATCGGCGAGTGCCCGATGCCGATGAAGTGGCCGGCTTCATGGGTGACGACGCTTTCGAGGTCGAAGCCAGTGCAGTCCTCGCTCGTCGTGCATTGCGACCAGCGCCGCTCATCGTTGATGATCATGTCCGCGCCCCAGAGCTCGCCTGTGGCCGTGTCGAACCACATCTTCGTGATGGCAAGCGCTCGTGGTTCGAGGGGAACGCCATCGCTTGGGTTTACCCAGGGGTCGAGGAAGGCGATGGTGTTGACGTTGCCTCCGCTGTTGTTGAACTCGAGGACCATGCAGGTCGAATCGGGCAGCCGTTGAAACTGAATGTCGGTGGGACCGCTGTCGCAGCTGACGCTCGACCAAGTTTCGAATGCCGCATCGACGGTCGCGCGCGTATCGCTCTGCTCGAGCCACTGAGAGCCGTCGATGTCGATGGCGTAGGACAGGCAGGGCGTCGACCACGAGAGCGGTTCGCCGACTTGGCCGCAGTTCGCGTCCTCTTCATCAACCGTAGTGCTCTGGCAGTATGCCGAAGCATCGTTGGGGAGCGCGCCGAGTACGGTCGCGGCCGCGAGCAGGAATGGCAATGGACGGCTCATGGAGCATCTCCCCGCTGCACTTGGACCATCTCTCGCACGCGTGACAGAAATCGATCGAGCGGCTCGGGGTTGGCTAGCGGGCCCGCGCTCTTGACCATCGTGCCGCGCTCGTCCGACCTCACGAGCAACGCCCCAGCGCTGC
>JBLYYU010000315.1:0-12976 GCA_048550275.1 Polyangiales bacterium | reverse complement strand
TACCCAGCGGCGTCGCGAGTGACAATCGGCAAGACAGCAACCACCCCCGATTGGCCGCGAGCGCCGAGGGGAGGCTTGCGTGGCCTCAGGCCTCAAGCCCCTCCGGCCACCTTTGCAAGCCGACCCGTCCGCAGGGTACCCAGATCGCGCTTTTTTCCGAGCCGCGTCGATCTGCTATACGCGCCACCGTGGACGACCTGATCCAAAAAGCAGCCATCCTCCAAGAAGCTCTCCCTTACATCCGGAAGTTCCACGGGGACATCTTCGTCATCAAGTACGGCGGGAACGCGATGGTCGATCCTGCGCTTCGGGATAGCTTCGCTCGCGATGTCGTCCTCATGAAGTACGTGGGGCTTCACCCGGTGGTCGTTCACGGGGGAGGGCCGCAGATCGACGACATGCTCAAGGCTCTGGGCGTCGTCTCGGAGCGGCTCGATGGGCTTCGCGTCACGGACGAGCACACCATGGAAGTCGTCGAGATGGTGCTCGGTGGCAAAGTGAACTCCGAGATCGTCTCCTTGATCGCGGGGCACGGGGGCAGGGCGGTCGGGCTCACCGGTAAGGACGACGCGTTTCTCCGCGCCAAGAAGGTCGACAAGATGAAGACCAAGAGTGGCAAATGGGTCGACCCGGGCCGCGTCGGCGCCGTGACCCAAGTCAATCCCGACGTGGTCCGTCGTCTGGTTGACGACGGTTTCATTCCGGTGATCGCTCCGATCGCCGTGGATGCAGACGGGAAGTCACTCAACGTCAACGCCGACACCGTGGCCGGCAAAGTCGCGGAGGCGCTGCCCGCACGGAGGTTCGTCCTGCTCACGGACATCGAAGGTGTGCGCGGAGCGGACGGCGAGGTGGCGAGCTCGCTCAGCGCGGTCGAGATCGACGCTCTGAAACGGGAAGGCGTCATCGACGGTGGCATGATTCCCAAAGTCGACTGTGCGCTCGGCGCCCTGGCCGGCGGCGTGCACAAGGCGCACATCATCGACGGGCGGGTGCTCCACGCGGTGCTGCTCGAGATCTTCACCGACGAAGGTGTCGGCACCGAAATCACCCGCTGAGCGCATTGCGCAAGGGTCGACGCCCCTCGCCAATGGTGGTATGCCCCGGGCTTCCCCAAGGCAGACCATGACCAGGCAGGATGACATGCTTCGCACGGCGAAAGAGGTTCAGCTCGGCAATTACGCGCCCGCGCCCTTCGTTCTGACGCACGGGTTCGGCCGCCGCGTGACCGACGCCTCGGGTCGCGAGTACCTGGATCTTTCGGGGGGCATTTCCGTGCTCTCCGTTGGCCACAGCCATCCGACGCTGGCCGCCGCCATCGGCGAGCAGGCCGCGCGCCTGATGCACGTTTCGAACATCTTCTACAACGACCGCGCCATCGAGCTCGCCCAGGCGATCTGCGCGCGAACGCCCTTCGACAAGGTCTACTTCTGCAACAGCGGCTCCGAAGCCAACGAGTCCTTGCTCAAGTTGGCGCGCCGCTACCACCACGACCGAGGCGACGAGCGGCGGGTCGAGTTCGTCTCGACGCACAAGAGTTTCCACGGCCGCACGATGGGCTCTCTTTCACTGACAGGGCAGCCCAAGTACCACGTCGGCATGGAACCGCTCGTCCAGGGCGTATCCTTCATCGATTTCAACGACCTCGCCGCCCTCGACGCAGCCGTCAACGACTGCACCGCTGCGGTGATCTTCGAACCCGTCCAGGCCGAAGGCGGCATCATCGTCGCCACCGAGGAGTTCGTGAAGGGCGCACGCCGCATCTGCGACGAGCGGGGCGCTCTGCTCTTTTTCGACGAGATCCAAACCGGCTACGGCCGGACCGGCCGCTTCCTCGCACAGGAATGGTTCGACACCGTTCCTGACGCGTGCTCGCTCGCCAAAGGTATCGGCGGTGGCTTCCCGCTCGGTGCGATGGCCGTGACCTCGCGTCTCGAACAAGGTCTCCCGCCTGGCAGTCACGCGAGCACCTTTGGAGGCAACCCTCTGGCCTGTGCCGCCGGGCTCGCCGTTCTGCACATCATGGACGAAGAGGGCTTGGTCGAAAACTCGCAGCTCCTCGGCGAATACCTCGGTCAGAAGCTCGCCGAGCTCGACGCGCGGCTTTCGAGCACAGTCGGCACGCGCGGTCTCGGCTTGCTCCGGGGCATCGTCTTGGCCGACGAGGTCGACCCGAGCGCGACCCTCGCCGCGGTCCACGCAGCAGGCGTCTTGATGACCCTCGCCGGTGGTAACGTCATCCGCGTCTCGCCTTCGCTCAACGTGACCGGCGAGGAGCTCGATGAAGGCCTCGCCGTCCTAGAAAACGTGCTCGCCGACGCGCCGAGGAAGCCATGACCCGCCACTTCCTGTCGATTTTCGATCTCAACCGAGACGAGCTCTTCACCGTCCTCGACCGCGCCGCCGAGCTGAAGGCTCTTCGCGGAACCCCCGCGCACCCCAAGCCCCTCGAGGGCAAGTCCGTTGCCGTCGTGTTCGAGAAGGCCTCGACCCGAACGCGCCTCTCGTTCGAGGTGGGCATTCATGAGCTCGGCGCGCAGCCCGTGACTCTCAACTCCAGAGACACCCAGCTCGGCCGCGGCGAACCGCTCGAAGACACCGCGCGGATGCTGAGCCGCTACGTCCACGGCGTGGTCTACCGGACCTTCGGCCACGAGCGCCTCGAAGCGTTGGCCCGCTACTCGACCATCCCGGTAGTCAACGGCCTGAGCGATGAGTATCACCCCGTTCAGCTTCTCGCGGACATGATGACCATTCGGGAGCAGGGGAGCGTTTCGCTCGACAACGCGCGCGTGGCCTGGGTCGGCGACGGCAACAACATGGCGCATTCCTGGGTCGCGTCGGCCGCCGTGGCCGGTTTCGAGCTTACGCTCGCCTGTCCGCCCGGGTACCAGCCAAGCGAGCAGGTCCTGTCGGCCGGGCGCGCCCGCGGCGCCAAGGTTCGGGTCGTCGAGCGTCCAGAAGAGGCGCTCGATGGGGTGAACGTCGTCACCACCGACGTCTGGGCGAGCATGGGTCAGGAGCAAGAGGCCGCCGAGCGTCTCCGCGCCTTCGACGGCTTCATCGTCGACGACGCGGCCATGAAGCGAGCGGCGGACGACGCCATCTTCCTCCATTGCCTGCCCGCGCATCGCGGTGAAGAGGTGAGCGCTTCGGTCATCGATGGGCCGCAGTCCCGGGTCTGGGACGAGGCGGAGAACCGCCTACACACCCAGAAGGCGCTACTCGAATGGTTGCTCACCTAGCCCACCGAAGTGGCTGAGGGCGGGAGACCCGCGCTAGACTGTACCGAATGGGGGACGATTGAGAGGCGATGTCGGCGGAGAAGATCCCACGACAAGTCGACGAAGCAGACGTGAGCGCGCACGAGCTGAGCGCGCAAGAAGCGTTCGTTCACTCCTGCGTCGACGGGGTCCTCAACGTCAGTGACATCGCAGACTTGACGGTGAGCGAGCCCCAGGCGGTGCTCTCGTCGCTCGAACGGCTCGCCTCGATCGGTCTGGTCGATTGGATTGCCGACTCTGCCTCGTCGGCTCCACCCGCGGCGCAGTTGATCGAAGACGTCGACATCGGCGAAGCGCTGCAGGAGCAGATCAACGAAACGTTTCTCCGCGCGGACAAGCTCAACCACTACGAGCTTCTCGGCGTCACGGTCGACGCCGACCGCAAGGAAATCCGCAAGGCGTACTTCGCCTTGTCCAAGACCTTCCACCCCGATTCGTACTTCGGCAAACATCTCGGAACCTACAAGTCGAAGATGGAAGTGATCTTCCGCAAGGTCACCGACGCCTACGAAGCGGTAGGGCGCGTCGAGAAGCGTGAAGCCTACGACCGCTACTTGAAGCGGAGCATCGCCGTCTCAACGGCCGAAGAACAGATCCACCGGGTCGAAGAACGCGCCGAAGCGATGAGCAAGGCCCTCACGCGGAGGCCGGTGGCCGAACGGCAGGCACAGGTCGTCGCGGCGCCCCCGCCCTCGACTCAGTGGCAGCCAAGTCAAGTCCCGGAAAAGAAGACTCAATCCGTAGTACCCGGGACGCCCGAGTTCGAGCGCATGCAACGCAAGAGGGAGCTCTTGCAGCGAAAGCTCGGAGGACGTTCGAGCAGGCCTTCGAAAAAGAGCGGCCCCGTTCGCTCCATGCCAGCGCCTACCGCCAAGGTCGGGGCGCGAACCGCGCTTCGCGATCTCACGCGCTCGCTCAAATGGACTGCCGGCCTCACCGGCGGCGTCGACCGGGCGGAGCACCACATCGAGGCCGCTCGCACGGCAGAGGCCGAGGGCGACTTGGCCAAAGCGGCGAGCGCGCTCCGGATGGCGATCACGCTCGATTCGAGCCGCCAGGACATCAAGGAACGCTATCAGCGGGTCAATTCGCACCTCAGGGTCCAGCTCGTCGACATCCATCGGGAGCAGGCGAGCTACGAGGAAGACAATGGCCTTTGGGCTGCCGCGAGCATTTCCTGGTCGAAAGTCGCCGAGGCCGCCCCGACCGATGCGGTCGCCCCACGGAGGGCCGCCCGAGCGCTGATGACGGCGGGCGGCGATCTGCGAAAAGCACGCGATTTCGCCCTCCACAGCCTCGAGTTGGACCCGAATTCCCTCGAAGTGCGCCTCTTGTTGGCCCGGATCTACATCCAGGCCGGGATGGACGCGAGCGCCGCAAAAGAGCTCGATGAGGCAGCAAAGCTGGACCCGGGCCACGAGATGGTGAAAAATCTTAGGGAGCAGCTCGGGGGATGATGTGACTTTCACATCTGAGCGCGTGGAAGTGGGGCATGGAAAGAGTCATTGGGATTGACCTAGGTACGTTCAACTCGTGCGTCGCCGTCGTTGAAAGCGGCACGCCCGTGGTCATCGCGAATCGTGGGGGATACAAGGTCACCCCATCGATGGTGGCCGTGACCGAAGGCGGCAAGCGTTTGGTGGGCCACATCGCAAAGCGACAGGCCGTGACCAACGCGGAGAACACCGTGTTCGCCTGCAAGCGCCTCATTGGCCGGAAGTGGGACACGCCGCAGGTCAAGAACGCAATTCAAACCACACCGTTCCATATCGTGGAGGGCCCGCACGGAGACTGCCGCATCAAGATGCGGGACAAGGTCTACAGCATCCCCGAGATCAGCGCGATGGTCCTTCAGGAAATGAAGATGGTCGCCGAAGACTACCTCGGCGAAGAGGTCAACAAGGTCGTCGTGACGGTGCCTGCGTACTTCAACGACAATCAGCGGCAAGCGACCAAGGACGCGGGCGCGATTGCCGGCCTCGACGTGATTCGCATCATCAACGAGCCGACTTCGGCCGCGCTCGCCTACGGCTTCGGCAAGAACATCGATCGTACCGTGGCTGTGTTCGACCTCGGAGGGGGCACCTTCGACATCTCGATTCTGGAGATCGCGAGCACCGGTGTGTTCAAGGTCATCAGCACCGCCGGCGACACCTTCCTCGGCGGCGAGGATTTCGACCAGCGCGTAATCGATTGGCTCGTCGAGGGCTTTCAGCACGAGCACGACATCGATCTCCGTCAGGACCGCATGGCCTTGCAGCGCCTCAAGGACGCCGCCGAGAAGGCCAAGTGCGAGCTCTCGGCCGTGACCGAGACCGAGGTGAACCTGCCCTTCATCATTTCGAGCGCACGCAACGAAGCGCTCCATCTTCAGAGGCTGCTCACTCGGGCGACCCTCGAAGAGCTCACTGCGGACCTCGTCGATCGCACCGTTCAGATCTGCGAGCTCACGCTCGGCGAAGCCGGTCTCGGCAAAGACGAGATCGAAGACATCATTCTGGTCGGCGGCATGACACGCATGCCGAAGGTCCAGGAGCGCGTCAGCAGCTTCTTCCAGCGCGACCCCTGTAAGGGCGTTCACCCCGACGAGGTCGTTGGGCTCGGCGCCTCGATTCAGGGCGCCGCCCTCGTGGACGATTCGCCCGAGATGGACATGGTCCTGCTGGACGTCACGCCGCACACCCTGGGCATCATGGTCGTCGGCGGCTACTTCGAAGAGCTCATTCCTCAGAACACCACGGTGCCGACCTCGCGCAGCAAGCCGTTCACAACGGTGCGTGACAACCAGACGGCCGTGAAGATTCTCGTTCTGCAAGGCGAGTCGCGCCGCGCAGAAGACAACGAGCTCCTCGGCGAGTTCATTCTCACCGGACTTCGCCGCGCACCTGCCGGCCAGGTCGAGGTCGAGGTCACCTTCGAGATCAACGCGGACGGCATCGTCAGCGTCCACGCGAAGGATGTCGAGACCGGCAAGGAGCAGTCGATCACCGTCACGGCCACCAGCGGCCTCACCGAGGACGAGATCAACGAGATGATGGTCGACGCCTCGGACTTCGCGGTCTCGCGGCGCGAGGACGAAGCGACAGAGAAGATCCGGCAGGAAGCAGAAACACTGATCGCCGAGATCGAGCGCCTCTTCCCGGAGGTCGAGTCGATTGTCGCCGGCAGCGACTTCGGTCGTGACGCCATCGACAAGGCCAAGGGCGTAGTCGACAACGCGCGAACGCTGCTCGAACGCGGCGATCTCGCCGGTCTCAAAGACGAGCTCGAGTCACTCGGCCGCACCCAGCGCATGTTCAAGGGCGTGGTCGGCAAGTCGGCCTAAACCATGGCTTCGGGCAAACCCGGTTCCCGTGATTCCGTCTCTCCGAGTGTGCTCGGGGAAAATGGGGGGATCGACCTCACCGGCGAGCCCGTGGACCCGGACATTCACACCCGAGCGACCCGTCGCATCTCCGGGGACGCCTGGGCCATCGACCGCGGTCGACGGACCCTCCCTCCGTCGATTCCGCCCCCGGCGCTCTCCGAGCGGCCGAAAGCGGAGGAGCTCGACACCGAAGTCATCCACCAGGAGATCGCGGAGTGCTTTGCGCTCGGCGACTACGCCCGGTCCCTGAGCGCCGCGGAGCTCCAGCTCGGTGTCGACCCGGACGACGAGAACGCCAAACAATACGCCGAGAGCAGCCGGGCCAAGCTCGAGACCCGATACGTCACGCGCATCGGCTCACTCGACTACGTCTACAATCTCGCGGTGCCGGCTGCCAAAGTGAAGTGGCTGGGCCTCGACCCGCAGGCCGCGTTCCTCCTCTCGCTCGTCGACGGGCAGACCACGGTCGATGAAGTACTCGACATCTGCCAAATGGGCCGACTGGAGGCGCTCCGCGTGTTTACCGAGCTTCTGGACGCCAAGGCCATCATCCGCGTCGCCTGAGCGCGTGCCCGCTTGCAAGCGGGCAGAGGGCCACTAACATCGGGCCCCATGGCTGGCTCCCCCAAGAAGATCGTGCTCGCCTACAGTGGCGGGCTCGACACATCGGTCATTCTGACCTGGCTCAAGGAAACCTACGACGCCGAAGTCATCGCGTTCTGCGCCGACGTCGGCCAGGACGAAGAGCTCGGCGGTCTCGATGAGAAGGCCCGCGCGACCGGCGCCTCCAAGTGCGTCATCGCCGACCTCAAAGAGGAATTTGCCCGGGACCTCTGCTTCCCGATGCTCCGCGCCAACGCCGTCTACGAGGGCGAGTACCTGCTCGGCACGTCGATCGCCCGCCCGGTGATCGCCAAGGCCATGATGGACGTCGTTCGCGAAGAAGGCGCGGACGCAATCTCGCACGGCGCGACCGGCAAGGGGAACGATCAAGTTCGTTTCGAGCTCGCCGCCATGGCGATCGACCCTCGCATCGAGGTCATCGCGCCCTGGCGCACCTGGTCGCTGAAGTCACGGAGCGACTGCATCGACTACTGCAAGGACCGAAAGATCCCGATCGAGGTCACGGCCGAGAAGCCGTACTCGATGGACGCGAACCTCTTCCACATCAGCTACGAGGGCGGTGTGCTCGAAGACACCTGGAACGAGCCGCTCAAGGACATGTTTCGCTGGACCACCGCGCCCGAAGACGCACCGGACACACCGGAGTACATCATCATCGGGTACGAAAAGGGCGACCCGGTCAGCGTTAACGGTGAGCGCCTCACGCCGGCGGCGCTGATCATCCGCCTCAACGAGCTCGGCTCCAAGCACGGCGTCGGCCGCGTCGACATCGTCGAAAACCGTTTCGTCGGCATGAAGTCGCGCGGCGTCTACGAGACCCCGGGCGGGACGATCCTCCATAAGGCCCACCGTGCGGTCGAGTCGATCACCTGTGACCGCGAGGTACTCCGGATTCGCGACGGCCTGATCCCCGAGTACGCCTCGCTCGTATACCGCGGGTTCTGGTACGCACCCGAACGCGAGATGCTCCAAGCCCTCATCGATGATGCCCAGAAGGACGTCACCGGCGAGGCTCGAATCAAGCTTTACAAGGGCAATGCCGAGGTCGTCGGGCGGCGAAGCCCGAACAGCCTCTACGACCCGGAGTTCGCCACCTTCGAGGCGGACGAGGTCTACGAGCAACAGGACGCTACCGGTTTCATCCGCCTGAACGCGCTTCGCCTGCGAATTAGGGCTCTTCGGGACCAGCGCCGTGGCCGCTGACCGTGCCTGTTGCGGCCGATCGCGGTCCTCGGTAGTCTGAAAGCTCACAAGGTCTTGGACGTTCCAAGTATACAGTTGGCCGCCGCGATTGTTGGCGGCGTGGGTTTGGGCGCGCTGCTTGCAGCTGTAAGCGCCGGCCTCCACACGTTCGGCGAGGCCGGTCTTCAAGCGATCTCCGAGGCCGACGACCGAAACGCCAAGGTCGCACAGCGTGTTCTCGGAGAGCTATCGGCCGTCCAGTCCCGCCTCCTTCTAGGCCGCGTGCTCTGCGTGGCCCTGGCGGCGGCCTTCGTGGGCTACTCCCTGCTCCGGTCCAACGGGGTCTGGGTTTCGCTCGCCGGGGTTCTCGGCATCGCGGTCGCGTATGCGGTTTTGGCGACCGTGGCGGGCGCGGTCGTGCGTCGACGCTCGGGGCAGGCCACCGTGCGCATCTGGAAGTGGCTCCGCCCCATCGATCTCATTCTCACTCCGCTGGCGGCCCCGCTCCACTGGATCGGCGAGTTGGTAGAGAGGGCGGTTCCCGAGGTTCAGGTCCAGGACCCGGGTCGTCTAGCCGAGCTGACCGTCGAGCACGTCATCGAGCAGGGCGAAGAGACCGGCACCATCGCCGAAGAGCACGCCCAGATGCTTCGAAGCGTCCTCGAATTCAAGAACACCGTCGCGCGCGAGATCATGGTCCCGCGCACCCAGGTCGTCGCCTTCGACCTCGAAACCGGCGTCGACGAGGTCCTCGCGAGCATCGTCGAATCCGGTCACAGTCGCTACCCGGTGTACCGGGGTCAGATCGATCAGGTCGAGGGCATTCTCTACGCGAAGGACTTGTTTCAGGCGTTGCGCGGAGGTTCGGATTCCACTGGCCTCCTCCTCGTCGACGTCCTTCGAAAGCCCGTGTTCTTTGCGGCGGAGAGTCAGAAAATCGGCGTCCTGCTCCGAGAGATGCAGCGGCGCCGTTCGCACCTTGCGGTCGTCGTCGACGAGTTCGGCGGAGCCGCCGGCATCGTCACCCTCGAAGACATCGTCGAAGAGATCGTCGGCGAGATTCAGGACGAGCACGACGAAGAAGCGCCCCTCGTGTACGAACGCGCTCCGGGGCACTACTTCGTCGACGCCAGCATCTCCGTGTACGACCTCGAAGAACAGCTCGGCGAGCCGATCTGCGAGGACAAGGGCGACTTCGAGTCGCTCGGCGGCATGCTGGTGCACCTGGTCGGCCAGGTCCCCGTGCTCGGGGAAACCCTCATCGCCGGTCCGTATCGCGTCGTGATTCTGGACGCCGACGAGCGGCGCGTCCGGCGCGTCGAAATGCTACGGGCCCGCACGCTCGAGCCCGACGAGCCCAAAGCAGCGGCGAGCTAAGACGCTTCCGGCTCCTCGTAGCTCACCCAGTCTTGGAGAATGTCGGCGCCACTCATTCGGGGCGTGAGCACGGTGTAGTGCGCGACCTGTCCCTCCGGCGCAGCGCCCACCGAACCCACGTTCACGACATGGTAATCCTCGGCCGCTCGCTGGAACGGCACATGGGTGGCGCCGCAGATGATGATGTCGGCCGGGTCGTCGTTGAGTAGCCCGAGGATCTCGTCGTCGCTCAGGTCGTGACTGATCTCGCGGCCGGGGTCTCCGGGCGCGCCGTGCACCATCAGGACCTCACGGCCGTCGATGAGTGGAATCCGCTGCTGCTCGGGCAGGCGGCGAAGCCGTTCGGCCACCAGGTCGCCGATCGCCGCCCGCGTGTCAGCGAACAAACGAGCTTGCTTTCGTTGCTCGCTGTCGATGGGAACGAGGCTGCCCGGGTCGACCGAGCCGAGAGCCAGATCCGACGGCCCGCGGGTGCAGACGGCGCCCAGGCTCTGTAGGCGTTGCCAGACCGCGAGCGGCTCTTCGCCGCCGAGCAGCAGGTCGCCCGCCACGTAGACGCGCTTCACCCCGAGCCGCTCGAGCTCGCCGAGAACGGCGTCGAGCGCTCGAAGATTCCCGTGCAGATCAGAGAGAAACCCAATCGGGCCCGCTTCCGGAGGATGCGCCATGGCGGCACCCTAGCACCGTCCGGCGGAATCGGGCGACCGACCCGGAAGCTTGCGCGCCGGCAGGCTCGGCCTATTGTCGGGCCGGGAGATTGAGTTGAGCGAAGGCAGCGATCGGGACAACGTCATTCGCGTTGGTTTCGGGCCGGATGGGAAGCTAACCCGCGCCGCGAACCTCGAACCTGCGCCCTCGCAGCCGGCGCCTCCGCGCACCGACGCGCGCCAGGGCCTCTACAGCCTGGCGGAAGTCGCCCGGCTCTTCGGTTTCAAGCCCTCACAGCTTCGCTATTGGCACCGCTCGGGGGTGTTGGGGCCCTCCGTCCGGCTGGGCGGCCGAAACTACTACAACTTCCAGGACCTCGTCGGTGTCCGCGCCGCCAAGGGTTTGCTCGAGCAGGGCGTGCCACTGCGCCGTGTCCGGCGCTCGGTCGAGTCGCTCCGGGAGGCCTTCCCGACGACAGCCCAACCGCTGTCCGCGCTTCGCGTCCTGGCCGACGGCCGCGCGCTCGTCGTTCAGGACGAAGCAGGCACCTACGAGCCGACGACAGGGCAGGCGGTGCTCGACTTCCGCATCGACACGCTCGAGTCGGACGTCGTTCGCTTGCTTCACTTCGATCACGACGACCGTGCAAGAGCGTACGAGCACTATCTCGAAGGCTGCCGCTTCGACGAACAGGAAGAGACCTTCGAGCAGGCCGAGCAGGCTTACAAAAAGGCCCTGTCCCTCGACCCGACTCTCTCCAATGCGCTGACAAACCTCGGCAACCTCGAGTACCGGCGTCAGCAAATCGAAGCCGCGGAAGCCTACTATCGCGAGGCCCTCGGCTCGGACCCCGAGCAGCCCGAAGCGCTCTACAACCTAGGCTTCCTCTGCTTCGAACGCGACGAGGTCGACGAGGCGGTGGACCTCTTTCGCCAGGCCTTGAAGAGCGACCCTTCGTTTGCCGACGCGCATTTCAACTTGGCCATGGCGCTCGAAGAGCTGGGCGAACGCAAAAACGCGCAGCCCCACTGGCGGCAATATCTCACGCTCGAACCCGACGGCGCATGGGCGGATATCGCCCGCAAACACCTGGACGATCGCTAGTCCATCGCTAGTGGATGGCGACCTGTCGCTCAGGGCTGAACGTACTTCTCGAGCTCGAGCGCCCAACGCACCTCGGCGACCGCATCGCCGGCATCGTCGAGCGCCTTTCGATACGTGACCTCGTGCCAGACATCGAGGATCCGAGTTTCGTCGACCGGGTCCTTCACTTCCACGATCTCGGCGCCGGACTCTTCGTAGCCGCGGCTCCGGGCTCGCTGTCCGACCTCTTCCCGCACTCGCCGGAACAAGTCCTCGGGCGGCGCAGAGGGCGCGTCCGAGCGCTGCGTGCGCGCGGTAAACTGCACCGCCAGCTCGCCGTTCATCAGGACGCGAACGCCGGAATCCATGATGTGCAGGCGAACGCGCTCTGCGATCTGGAGCTCCTGATCGGCTGTTCGGTAGATCTCCACGCCGGCTTCGGCGAGCGCCTGCTGAATGTCCTGAATCGTCAGCGTTTCCTCCAACCCAACCACGGAAAACATACGTTTCGGGGCGAGCAACGTACCACCCCCGGCGCCATGGGCGCAAATCAGACTCTTCTTGATGCTACACCTCGATCGAGCGCGCGTCGCACGCGCCGTAGGTTCCCATGATCGAAGTCGTCGACGCAATTGATCGGCAAGTCCGGTTCGACAGGCCGCCCGGGCGCGTGGTTTCCCTCGTCCCGAGCGAGACCGTTTCGGTCGCCGACCTGGCGGGCGTCGAGCGCCTCGTCGGACGAACGGACTATTGCGTCGAGCCGCTCGGCGAAGTCGAGTCGATCCCCTCGGTCGGTGGCACCAAGGGTTTCGACGTGGCGGCCGTCCAGGCGCTCCGTCCCGACTTGGTGCTCGCGAACAAAGAAGAAAACAGCCGGCCTCTCGTGCAGGCGCTCATCGATTCCGGCCTTCCGGTGCACGTGAGCTTTCCCTGCACGGTCGACGAATCGCTCGCCTACCTCGAGTCTCTGTGCGTCTTGCTCGGCGTCGACCCGGAACAGAGCGAAACGATGGGCGCGTGCCGGGCGGCTACGCACGCATCGCTTCGAGCGGGGGAGGGCGATCCGCTCCCCGTTTTCGTTCCCATTTGGAAAGACCCTTGGATGACCTTCGGCGGTGGCGCCTACGCGAGCGACGTCCTCGAACGCTGCGGCGCATACAACGTGTTTTCCGGGCGCCCGCGCCGTTACCCTCTGGCCGCCGATCTCGGTCGCGCTGACGCTTGGGACGAGGACCGAGTCAGCGGTCGCGACACGCGATACCCCCGGATTCGCTTGGAAGAAGTCGTCGAACGAGGCGCCCGCGCCGTGCTGCTTCCAGACGAACCGTACGCGTTCACCGAACGCGACGCCGAGCTGTTCCAAGAGGTCGACCCTTCGCGAACGCTGCGGATCGAGCAGGTCGATGGAAAG
>JBLYYU010000314.1:0-9163 GCA_048550275.1 Polyangiales bacterium | reverse complement strand
TCTTCGGCTAGAGGCCGTCGGCCACGCTGTAGGCGGCTTCGGTGCTTTCGGCGATCTGCTCGAGAGTGGCCCCTTCGGCCAGCTCGACCAGGGTCATGCCGCCGCCCTTCCTGTCGATCTCGAAGACTCCGAGGTCCGTGATCACCAGGTCGACGACGCGTGTGCCGGTCAGCGGCAGGGTGCAGCTCTTCAAGAGCTTCGGCTTGCCCTTTGCGGTGTGCTCCATGACGACGACGACCCGCGGGACGCCGGCCACCAGGTCCATCGCGCCGCCCATGCCCTTGACCATCTTGCCGGGGATCATCCAGTTCGCGAGGTCGCCGTTCTCGGCGACCTGCATGGCACCGAGGATCGAGAGGTTGATGTGACCGCCGCGAATCATCGCGAACGACTCCGCGCTCGAGAAGAAGCTCGTCGTCGGAAGCTCGGTCACCGTCTGCTTGCCGGCGTTGATCAGGTCGGCGTCCTCGTCGCCCTCGTAGGGGAAGGGTCCCATCCCGAGCATGCCGTTCTCGCTCTGCAGCACGACCTTCACCCCTTCGGGGATGAAGTTCGAGACGAGTGTGGGGATGCCGATGCCAAGGTTCACATAGAAACCGTCGCGGAGCTCCTGGGCAGCGCGTTCTGCCATTTGGTCGCGGGTCCAAGCCATGGTCTTCTCCTCAGGGCCGTGGACGCGTGGTCCGTTGTTCGATGTGCTTCGAGGGGTTGTCGTAGTGCACGATACGGTTGACGTAGATGCCCGGCGTCATGATTTGATCCGGCTCGAGCTCGCCTGGCTGAACGAGCTCCTCGACCTCCGCGATGGTGACCTTTGCCGCCGTCGCCATCATGGGGTTGAAGTTCCGTGCCGTCTTTCGGTAGATGAGATTGCCTTCGGTGTCGCCTTTCCAGGCGTGCACGAGCGCCACGTCGGCGAAGAGCCCTCTCTCCATGACGTAGTCGGCGCCGTCGAACTCACGAACCTCTTTGCCTTCCGCGACCGATGTGCCCACCCCGGTCTTCGTGTAGAAGGCAGGGATGCCGGCGCCTCCCGCGCGAATGCGTTCGGCTAAGGTGCCCTGGGGGTTGAACTCCACGGTCAGGTCGCCGTCTAGAAACTGCTTTGCGAACAGTTTGTTCTCGCCGACGTACGAGGAAATCATCTTGCTGATCTGACGCGACTCCAGCATCACGCCGAGCCCGATGCCGTCGACGCCGGCGTTGTTGGAAACGACCGTCAGCCCCATGACGCCGGATTTCGCAACGGCCTCAATCAACGATTCCGGGATTCCGCATAGGCCGAAGCCGCCGGACATCAGCATCATGTCGTCGCGGAGCAGGCCGTCGAGGGCCGCGGTCGCGTCAGGATACACCTTCTTGGCCATGGTCGTGTTTACCTCCGGCTCCGGTTACTGACAATGCTCGGCACTAGTTGAACCCGAGCATCGCTCTGGCCTCGGCCGGGGAGGCGACCTCGCGGCCGGCGTTCCGCGCGCATTCCGCGAGCGCCTCGATCAACTGCCCGTTCCCCGTCGTCTTGTCGCCGTTCGGTAGATAGAACGTGTCTTCCACGCCGGTTCGTAGCATCCCGCCGAGCTCCGCGGCCCGCTGATGCGTCTCCCAAATCTCTTCGCGGCCGATGAGCGTCGCCTGCCAATGGGCGTCGCCGCTCTTGTACTTCATGAGCAGCTCGAGCAACTCTGGGTCGCACGGCATCCCCGAAGCGACGCCCATCACGAAGTTGTAGTGCATCTCCTTGGCCATCCCGGCTCGGAGGTAGAGGCCTACCGAGCGAACGATACCCACGTCGAAGCACTCCATCTCGGCGGTGGTCTGCGTTTCTTCCATCGCGTCGAGCATCTTCTGGATCTTGTCGACACCGTTGAGGAACACCATCGGGGGCCAGGCCCAGGTATTGTCCTTCTTCAGCTTGAGGTAGTTCAGGCTACCTGCGTTGCAGGCGGCGATCTCCGGTTTGATCCGCTGCAAGCACGCGACTGGACCCGAGACATCTTCGTCGATGACGCCGGTGGTTTGATTGATGATGATATCGGGGCAGGCCTCGCGAATCGCATCGCTGGCGGCGGCGGCGACTTCAGGATCCCAGGAGGGGAAGTGCCCCATGCCGGGCTCTTGGCGGCGGAAATGAATGTGCACGATCGACGCGCCCGCGTTGTAGGCATCGCGAGCGGACGCGGCCATTTCTTCGGCGCTGACCGGAACGGGGTGCTGCTTCGGGTTCGTGAGCACGCCGTTTAGCGCGCAGGTGATGATCGCCTTGTCCATCTGACTTCTCCTCGCCCCAGGGCTAGGCAAGTTTTCTAAGCTCGGTTTACGTATACGTCAAGCAGATTAGATTAGCGTAAATCATCTATTGTCGCGGAAGGTGCGCTGCGCTATCGTGGGACGGATGACGGCGGCATCCAGCAAGGCCCGAAAAGGCGCGGCAAAGGCCTTCGTCGAGGCTCATGGCGAGGCCGAGGCCCCTGACTTCTTTTCGATTTCGGAGCTGGCCGACGAATTCGGGGTCACGCATCGAGCCATTCGCTTCTACGAAGCCAAGGGCCTTCTCACGCCGAAGCGGCTCAACGGCGCTCGAATCTACTCCCGCCGCGATCGCGCCCGCCTTCACATCATCGTCCGCGCCAAGTCACTTGGCTACACCCTCGAGGACACCAAGGACTACCTCGACCTCTACGGGCAGCAGGGCGAAGGGCGGGTCAAGCAGCTCGAGATCTCGGCAGCGCGAAGCGCAGAAATGATCGCGGAGCTCGAGGCGAAGAAGCAGCAGATCGACGAACAGATCGAAGAGCTCAAACTCATCAACAAGGTCTGCCGACAAAAGATCGCGAAGAAGAAGGCGCGCTGAGCCCTAGAACCAATCCGCTTCGGCGTTGATGTAAGAGTCTTCGTTGCTTCGGCAGAGGTTTGCGAGGTGAGAGATTCGCGGGATCTCGGTGCGAATCCAATACTGCGTCGCAGCATCGGTGGCTCGTTTGCGTTCTTCCGAAATTGTCGCGGTCTTTGCCGCGACGGCCATGTTGAGCCACTGCCAGCCGATGACGAGGGTGGCGAACATGTCGAGGTAGTCCCAGCTGTGGCCGAGCATCCCGTTGGTATCGCCCGCCATGCCCCGTTGGCCTAGCTCCATGGTGATCGCGCCGACCGTCCCGACCGCTTCTTCGAGCACGGCACAGAGCTCCGGGTCACAGCCTGCCTCCCGAGCGCGACCGATGGTGGAACCAACTTCCTCGGCGAGCGCGCGAAGTGGGGCACCGCCTTTGCTCATCACCTTTCGGCCGAGCAAGTCCAGGCTCTGGATGCCGTTGGTGCCCTCGTGCAGCGTGTTGAGCTTCTGATCGCGCATGTAGGCTTCGGGCAGGTATTCGCTGGTGTAGCCGTAGCCACCGTGGATCTGAACGGCGAGCACATTGGCCTCGAAGCCCCGCTCGGCGGGGAAGGTCTTTGCGATTGGGGTGAGCAGGTTGAGCAATAGGTCTGCGCGCTCCCGTTCGGCTTCCGTGGCGCCGTGCTCAGCAACGTCTGCGTAGCGAGCGACGGTTCCTATCAGGGCCAAGCTTCCCTCGATGATCGCCTTTTGCCGCAGCAGCATGCGCCGCACGTCCGGGTGCTCGATGATCGAGGCCTGTTCGCCGCCGCGCTGGCCGGGTGTGCGTCCCTGTTTGCGGTCGAGCGCGTAGAGCCTCGACTCGTGGTAAGCGGCCGAAGCGGTCGCGAAGCCGTTGACGCCAACCATGATGCGGGCCTCGTTCATCATTTGAAACATGCAGCGAAGGCCCTGATTCGGCTCTCCGACCAGCCAGCCGCGGCAATCACCCTCGTCTCCGAACTCGAGAGCCAGGCTCGGAATGGCTTTCCAACCGATCTTGTGGATCATGCCGGCCACGGTGACGTCGTTTGAAACGAGGCGATCGTCTTCGTCACGGAGTCTAGGGATCGCGAACAAGGAGATTCCCTTGCTTCCGTCGGGCGCGCCTTCGATTCGGGCGAGCGCCAGGTTCACGACGTTGTCCGTGATGCTGTGGTCGGCGCCGGAGATGAAGATCTTGCTGCCCTTGATCAGGTAGTACCCGTCATCGGTCGGCTTGGCGGTCGTTCTGATGTCACCGAGACTGCTGCCTGCCTGCGGCTCGGTTAGCGCCATGGTACCTGTCCATTCGCCGGCGTACATCTTCGTCATGAAGCGCTCTTTGAGCTCGTCTGAGCCGAACGCTTCGATCAAGTGCCCGGCGCCGACGGTGAGCCCGATGTAGCCGTAGGCGCTGAGGTTGGCCGCCATGAGGTACGCGCTCGCCATCGTGTGGATCAGCATGGGCATCTGCTGACCACCCACCGATTCAGGGCGCGTCGCGGTGAGCACGCCCAGGTCGACCATCGTTTCGTAGAGATCTGGGAGCCCGGGATGGGTATGAATGCGCCCGTCGCGGAACTCCGGAGGCTCTTCGTCCATCGGTTTGTAGGTCGGTAGCAAGTCCTGGCGGGCAAACTTCCGGACGCTGTCGATGTACAGGTCGAATGTCTCCTTCGAGTGCTGCCGATAGGCGTCGAGCTCGCAGAGTGAAGCCGCGTCGAGGACGGAGTAGAGGAGGAAATCGACGAGACTGTCGTCGATCAAAGGATTGCTGTGTGTGGCCATGTGTTTCGTCCGCGTCTGCCGGCGGAACCTAGCACCGCCGCTGCGCAGTTCCCGCGTGAATTGTGCAGGCGCCTGCGGTATCAACGCGATCTATGGATTTCGAGCATTCCAAGCGGGCAAAAGAGGTCATGGGGCAGGCTGAGCGCTTCGTTCGCGAGCGCATCGTGCCCAACGAGCAGACCTACCTCGACCAGCTGGTCGGCAGCGACGATTGGCGAGACTGGAAAATCCCCCCGATCATGGAGGAGCTCAAAGCGGAGGCGAAAGAACTAGGCCTCTGGAATCTCTTCCTTCCGGACGAGGAGTACGGGGCCGGGCTCGACAACCGTGACTACGCGCCTGTTGCCGAGATCACGGGGCGAAGTTTCATGGCGCCCGAGGTGTTCAACTGCAACGCGCCCGACACGGGCAACGCCGAAGTCTTGGTCAAGTACGGATCCGAAGAGCAGAAGGAGCGATGGCTCACGCCCCTGCTCGACGGAAAGATCCGATCCGCCTTCGCGATGACCGAGCCGGCGGTCGCTTCGAGTGACGCGACCAACATGCAGGCGACCTGTGAGGTTGTGGGCGATGAGGTGGTGCTCAACGGCCAGAAGTGGTGGACCAGCGGCGCTGGCGACCCGCGTTGTGGCTTCTACATCTACATGGGAGTCACCGACCCCGGGGCAAGTCGTCACGAACGGCATTCGATGGTGCTGGTTCCGGCCGACGCCCCAGGCGTGAAGGTTCTCCGGATGTTGCCGGTCTTCGGTCATCCCGACGAGCCGCACGGTCATGCGGAGGTTCTCTTCGACGACGTGCGCCTTCCCGCCAGCGCCATCATCGCGGGCCCGGGCCGCGGCTTCGAGATCGCTCAGGGTCGGCTGGGGCCGGGGCGCATTCATCACTGCATGCGGGCGATTGGCGCGGCGGAGCGAGCCCTAGAACGCCTTTGCGAGCGCGCGGTACTTCGGGTCGCCTTCGGCAAGCCCCTCTCGAACCTCGGCGGCAATCGCGACATCATCGCCAACTCCCGGATGGCGATCGACCAGGCTCGCCTCCTGACGATGAAGGCTGCGTGGGCGCTCGACACGATGGGGACCTTCGGCGCGCTGGTCGACATCTCCGCGATCAAGGTGATCGCCCCGAACGTGCTGCAGTCGGTGGTCGACGCGGCGATTCAAATCCACGGCGGCGAGGGCATGAGCGACCTCGAGCTCACGCGCCTTCTCGCCATGGCTCGGGCGCTTCGCATCGCCGACGGGCCCGACGAAGTGCACCGCGGCATGGTCGCCCGGCTAGAGCTCAAAAAGTACGTCTAGCCTCAGCGAAAGAGCATGCCGATGTACGGCGTGACCCATTGCTCGCGGCGGAAGAAAAAGCTTCCGGTGCCAGAGAGCGAGTACTTCACGCCGATGTCGATGTAGCTTCCGGTCGCCACGCGGATGGCCAGGCCGAGCTTCGCAGTCATGCCCGGCGTAAAGCGGAACACGGCGACTCGCGTGCAGTAGTACCAGCCGCAGATGACGTCGCTTGCCTTCACGCGCCACCAGTTCGCGTCGAACGATATTCCGACGTACGGGAGCAGCCGGCTGCGGTTCGGCACCTGTACGCGAAACTCGGGAGAGAGGTAGAGCCGGGTCATCGGGTGGCGACCGTAGCCCGAGCCCGCCGGCGCCTCCGGGATGTTGTAGAAATTAATCGGGGTCCACATGGCTCCCAGCCCGAGGCCAAAGGCGACGTAGCCCATGTCGAAGCCGCCGTAGGCATTGAGATCGACACCCGGCCGAGCGACGTCCTTGTTCACGTCTAGGAAGATCGGCACCCCAAGGCTAAACGAGCCCTGGTAGCCCCGGTGCGCAGCCACCTTCTGAGCGGACGTCGGCGGATTGTATTGCCCGACGGGGCTGCTGCTGTAGGTCGTGGTCTGTGAGGGCTGGGACGACCAGGCCCCCTGTGCTTCGACGGCTGATGTAGAGAGCAGGAGCACCAAGGCCCCCAGGACTGCGCGATAGCTGGTCTTCATGATGTCTTGTTCATCCAGCGGGTGATCTTGCGGACTAAGGCCCGCGGCCCGAACCGGACACTGAACGCTCCGATCCAATTCATCAAGCCCTCGATGGCGACGACCTTACCTTTCATCATCGAGCGATACGCGTGCAGGGCGACCTTGTCCGCGGGCGCCGCACCGATCTTGAACAAGATGCTCTTCGCGTTTCCAGCCGTGTCTCCGAAGTTGGTCAGCGTGGCGCCGGGGCAATGCGCGGTCACAGTGACGCCGGAAGCTCGCACCTCTTCGGCGATACCCTCCGAGAAGGTCAGCACGAAGGCCTTGGTCGCGTAGTAGATCGCCATGCCGGGTCCGGGTTGGAAGCCCGCGGTCGAGGCGATGTTGAGCACCCGACCCTTGCCGCGGGCCAACATCCCTTGCAGGGCCAGGTGCGTGAGGGCGACCAGTGCATCGACGTTGACCTGCACCATGTCCCTTTGTAATTGAAGCGGAAGCTCGGCGAAGGGACCACTGGCTCCAAAACCGGCGTTGTTGACCAGGTAGTCGAGCTGGATTTCCTTGCCCTCCAGCGCAGCGAAGATCGCGGCAGGGGCGCCGGGGTCGCTGAGATCTGCAGGCACAACATGCGCGCGAATACCGTGCGCACCCTCGAGCTCTTGCGCCAAGCTTTGGAGCTTGTCCTCGCTCCTGGCGACCAGCACCAGGTCGCGCCCGTCTGCTGCGAATAGCTTCGCGAGCTCCTTGCCGATGCCCAACGAGGCGCCGGTGACTAGGGCCGTTTCTCTCCCATTCATCTGGGTCTCCTCAAGGCTGGCTTTCTGGCATGAGCGTCTGCGAGTCCTGTGACATGGTACGTTCCAGCGCTCAAGAGCAGACCCGGAAAAGCTGGAGCAATCGAAGTGCCTGAGTCACGACATCCCGACTGGGAGCCGATCACCGCTTACGTCGCGGACATGTCCTACTTCAGCGGCAAGATGGAGGCCTACCTCCGCTACAAGGAAATCCCCTACGAGCGAAGGGTCGTCGATTCGAAGGTCATGCTGGACGAGGTTCTGCCGGCAACCGGGCTGATGAAAGTGCCCGTCCTACGCCTCGCGAACGGTCGGTGGCTAAAGGACACCACCCCGATGATCGATTGGCTCGAGGCGGCCTATCCGCAACCCCGGGTCATTCCGCGCGACCCGGTACTCCGCTTCATGTCGAAGCTGGTCGAAGACTACGCCGACGAATGGTGCTGGCGCGCTGCGCTCTATTGGCGCTGGAAGCCGGTAGAATCCCGGAAGCTGCTCATGAGGCGCATCGGTCACGAGGTGCTCTCCGATTTCCCTGCGCCCAAGTGGCTCGCGGGCTGGTACTACGGGCGCCGTCAGATGGCGACCTACCTGAGCGGCGACGGCGTGAGCGCGGAAACCGAGCCGTTCGTGAAGCAGCAGTACTTCGACCTTCTCGATGCGATGAGCGAGCTCTTGCAGGACCAACCCTATCTGCTGGGCAGTCATCCAACGCTCGTCGACATTGGCTTGTTCGGGCCGATGTTTCGGCACTACGCGCAGGACCCGACGCCAAGCCGCCTGATGGAGGAGCGAGCGCCCGCTGTTTACGCCTGGGTTGGGCGGGTCTGGAACGCCCGCGCGCATCGTCTGGGCCGAGAGCCGATCCTCAGCGACTTCTCCCAGCCGGGTTGGGCGTACTTTCTCCGCGACATCGTGCAGAGCTATTGGCCCTACCTTCTGCGGACCGCTCGTGCATGGGATGCGGGGAAATCACGCATCGACCATGAGACGCAGGGCGTCACGTATCGAAATCTCAAGGTCCTGCACTACCGTGTCTATTGCCTCGAGATGCTCCAACGCGAGTACTGGAGGCTCAGCGAGCTCAATCGCCGGGCGGTCGACGAGCTGCTACGCCCCTACGGTTCGCTCGAGCTGATCGAAGGGCTCGATTCGGGGCTCATGGTGGAGCACGAGCTTCCCCTTCGGCCCCATCGCGCGCAGCCTTCGAAGCTCCAGCGGATGAAGCTGGCGCTGTTGGGCACCCCATGGGACATGCCAGTGCCACCGACTGAAAGAGAGTAAGCATGACGGGCAAGGATTCGTTCACACCACAGTGGTTCGAGGGCGCGCTGCCGAAGCGTTCGTACAGGTCGGCTTTCAAGTGGGGGGCGCCCGAGGCGTACAAGCATCCGAATCCGCGGCTGTACGCTCTGATGAAGGAAACGTTCGATCTCGACGACGCCTATTTCGAAAAGCCGCACGACCTCGGCCTCGAAGAGGTGCGCGCCGAAGCCTCGATCTCGCTCAGCGCGGAGCAGGTTGGCTTCTTCCGCTCCCTTCTGGGTGTCGAGAACGTCAGCGATGACGTGTACGCGCGGGTCCGAGCCTCGTACGGCAAGACGATGATGGACGCGCTTCGGCTTCGCGAGGGAATTGTGGAGAACCTTCCGGACCTCGTGCTCCATCCGCGCCACCGCGACGACGTCGAGAAGATCGTCCGCTACTGTCACGAGCAGGAGATCCCGCTCTACACCTATGCGG
>JBLYYU010000313.1:0-18441 GCA_048550275.1 Polyangiales bacterium | reverse complement strand
CAGACGGCGAGCCCGCGACCCGTGCCCTGCCCCGCGGACTTGGTCGTCACGAACGGATCGAAGACCTGCCCCAGAATTTCGCCGTCAATCCCCGGTCCGTCATCTTCGACCGTGAGGTTCACGACTCGGTCGTCGTTGCTGGCGCGGATTTCGATTCGACCGCGGCCGCCGAGCGCGTCCGCCGCGTTGAACAAGAGGTTCAGGAGCAGTTGACGCAAGCGCTCGTGATCGCCGCGAACGTGTGGGAGACCCTCATCCAAAGCGACGGCGAGCTCGATGTCGCGGAAGCGTGTCTGACGATCGATGAGCTTCACCGTGTCGGACACCACCTCGGCAAGGTCCGCCGAGCTTTCGATCCGCCCGTCCTGAGCATTGTCGTTTCGCGAGAAATCGAGCAGATCGCGGATCGTGTGGTGGATGCGCTCCGTCTCGCGCTGAATGCGACCGATGAACTCCCTTTCCTCTTCGGGGTCCAAGTCGCCGCTCCGCATGAGGTCGAGCAGGCCGCGAATCGCTGCCAGCGGATTGCCGATCTCGTGCGCGACTCCGGCGGACAAACGGCCGACCGCGGCCAGACGCGCGCTCCGCACGAGCTGCTCTTGTGCGGCCGTCAACTCGGCGGTCGTGCGTTCGAGCTCTTCGAGGCGCGATTGCAGCGAGGCACGGTCTTCGCGAAGCTGCGAAGCCATTTCGTTGAAGCTCGCGGCGAGGCGGGCGACCTCGGCAGCCCCTTGCACAGGAACGCTTGTGCGGAGTCGACCCGCGGCGAGGCGCTCGGACGCTAGCCGAAGCCGGTCGATTGGTCGGACGATGAAATACGTCAACAGGACATAAGTCAGAAGCAGCACCGTGGCGGCGGTCAAACCGAGATAGAAGAGAAACAGGCTTCGCCGGGCTGCGTCGGCCCGGCCCCCATCGGGGACCCAAACTCGTATCTCGATCCCGGTCGACGTCGTTGCCGCCGCGTCCGGCTCCCCATCGAGCACGCCCCATGCTCCGGTCAGCTCTTGCTCGCGGCGGATCTCGATGCGATCGACCAGGCCGTCCTCGTACATGGCCGCGAGCGACTCATCATCGAGCGTTCCCTCTGCGGCCCCCGCTCCGAGCGCGCGCGCGAGCACGGTCGCTCGCGTCCGCTGTTCTTCGATATTCTCGCTTTCGTCGAGTCGCGCCGTCACCAGGCTCAGCAGAACGAACGCCGCGCCGAAAGCAACGACGAGCGCGAGCATGAGCTGGCTTCGAAGCCCCAAGCCGAATGATCGCCCCATGCGTACAGTCTACAGCCTTGATCTCTTGACCCGCCACGCGACGCAGTGCATGGGGGAATCATGACACGAGGCGCCCGTCTAGGGGTGATCGTCGGCTCGATGCTCGTTCTTTGGTCGTTCGCAGCTCCTTCGAGCGCGCAACGCCGGGGAGATGGGCTCTACGGCCGCTGGGACCGAGGTCTGACACTCTCGTTCGGCGCCGGTCCGGGCGCGACTTGGCTGAATCGGAAAGCGGACCCGAATCTCGTCGGGGAAGCGCGCTTCTTGGTCGCAGACGCCGCCGGTGTCGTGCTCTCAGGACGCTGGGGGCCGGATTCCGGCCAGCACCTATTTCTGGGCGTAGACCTTCGCCCCCTCTTCCCCGCGCTGTTCTTTCTGTACAAGCAGACCTGGAACGAGTTCGCCGACCTGCTGCTCCAATCGATCTTCTTCGAAATCGGGCCAGCGTTTCCGCTCGACGGACATCGTAGCGTCGGTCTCGGCGTCGGCTTTGGCTTCGCGCTGCCGCTCTACCGTCCGCTGGCCACGGTCCGAGGGCTCTGGTTGCGAATCGCCACGCGTTACGTGAACAACGATCCATCGTATCGGAACACCCAGCCGACGACCGACCGTACCGAATGGACCCTCTACACGACGTTTGTCGTTCGACTCGGTTTCAAGTCGAAGCTCAGTCGCTGGGAACCCGACAGGTACCGTCGCCGCTAGCTTGGTCCTAGACGCGAACCCGGCTACAACCGCCTGGTGAGACGCACAAAGATCGTGTGCACCCTCGGTCCCGCCAGCAACACGAAGGCGAAGATCGACGATTTGATCGAAGCGGGCATGAACTGCGCGCGTCTGAACTTCTCGCATGGTGACCACGCATCACACGCCAAGACGGCGAAGCTGGTCCGAGAATGCGCCGCTCAGTCACGGCGGCCCATGGCCATCCTGGCGGACATGCAGGGTCCGAAAATGCGCGTCGGCCAATTCGCCAAGGGCTCCGTCGAGCTCGTCAGCGGGCAGCCGTTCGCGCTGACGACTGACGAGGTCGTCGGGGATGAAACGATCGCCTCGGTCGTCGATGAGTCTTTGGGCATCAATCTCAAGCCTGGCGATTCGATCGCCCTAGACGACGGCTTCATCCGGCTCCGAGTCGAGCGAATCGAAGGCAACACCGTGCACAGCATCGTCGAAGACGGCGGCACGCTTTCGAACAACAAGGGCGTCAACCTGCCCGGCGTCCCGGTCACCGGTCCTGCACTCACGAGCAAAGACAAAGAAGACCTTGCGTTTGCGATATCCAGCATTGATGCGGACTACATCGCGCTTTCCTTCGTCCGGTCCGCCGACGACGTGAATCAGGCCAAGGCGCTTGCCGGAGACGTCCCGGTGATCGCAAAGATCGAGCGGCCGGAAGCGGTCGAGTCGCTCTCGGAGATTCTGGACGTGGCGGACGGGATCATGATCGCCCGCGGTGATCTCGGCGTGGAGCTGGGAGCCGAGAAGGTACCGTTGGTGCAGAAGCGCATCATTCGAGAGACGAATGCGCGGGGCAAGATCGTCATCACAGCCACTCAGATGCTCGACTCGATGATCCGAAACCCGCGGCCGACACGTGCCGAGGCCGCCGACGTCGCCAACGCGGTCATGGACGGGACAGACGCAGTCATGCTCAGCGGCGAAACCGCTGCCGGGCGGTATCCCGTGCAAACGGTCCAGATGATGGACGCGATCATTCGTGATGTGGAATCGGACTATATCGAAGACCTCTCGCGCGAATTCCAGGAGCTCAAGAACGTGGGCGACGAGGACTGGCCGTTCTCGAACGCTGCGGCGCGTGCCGCGGCCGTGCTGACGACGCATCTCCCGTTGAAGGCCGTCGTGGTGTTTACCAAAGACGGGCGCTCCGCCGGCTTGCTCGCCGAGCATCGGCCGCGAGCGCCGATCTTGGCCGTGACGAGTGACTTGCGTGTCGCCCGGAGGCTCGTTCTCGAGTGGGGCGTGATCCCACGGATCGAAGTCCCCCCCGAATCGCTCGACGAGGCATTGCGAATCGCGACATCCCTGCTGGTGCGGGAAAAGCTCTGCAATCGAGGTGAAGCGTTCGCGATGGTGCTGAGTTGGCCCTCCTCGGGGGGCACCAATACGCTCAAGCTCCACCGTCTCTAGCCCCAGGCGCCCGCATGGACTAGATCGCGCCCATGGAAGAACTGCCGTTACAGATCGGCCGCTACCGCATCGAACGCCTTCTCGGCTCGGGTTCGATGGGGAACGTCTATCTGGGGCATGACTCGGATCTCGAGCGGCCGGTGGCGGTCAAGACCCTGCGGGACCTGGCGTTGGACGCCGAGATGCGGGAAGTCTTCCTCAGCCGCTTCCAGAACGAGGCCAGGGCAGCTGGACGCCTGCATCACCCTAATATCGTTCAGATTTTCGACGTCGGAGAGGATCCGGGCGTCGGCCCATACCTGGTCTTCGAGTACGTCCCCGGACACACGCTCAAGGACGCGCTCAAGAAGCGCGGTCCCCTTTCCCGCGACGAGCTGCTCGACCTTGCCCAGCAGGTCGCGGATGCCCTCGCCACCGCGCACATCGCCGGGGTGATCCACCGCGATCTGAAACCCGAGAATCTGCTCATCACCGAAAACGGCCAGGTCAAGCTCGCCGACTTCGGCATCGCCCGCGTACCCAACGCGGACCTGACGCGTGAAGGCCAATTCCTCGGAACGCCTTGCTACGCAGCGCCCGAAACAATTCGAGAGGGGGAGTACAGCGAGCAGAGCGATTTGTTTTCGTTCGCGGCTGTCATCTATGAAGCCGTTTGCGGCGAACGCGCTTTCCCGGGCACCGAAGCGATCGCGGTCGCTCACAAGGTGATGGACATCGACCCCGTGCCACCTAGTGAGGCGAACCGGGCCGCCTCCATCCCGAACGCGCTCGACGCGACGATTCTACGCGCGCTCCACAAGAAGCCCGCCCAACGGTACGCGAGTGCGCGGACGTTCGTGGCTGCGCTCAGAAAGGCCTACGACGGCGGACGCCCTGCGAAGACGAGACAAACACGGGTCGGTCTGCCCTTCTTGATGACAGCAGTCCTCGGCGCGCTGCTCGCGCTCTGGATCGCGGTCGAGAACTGCGAGCCGACGAACACCCGTGTAGACGCCACCACCGATACCATTGCCGATGCCGGTACGGCAGAGGACGCAGACATCATCACCGACGCTACCGACCCCGCCAGCGACGCTGGACCAGACTCTCTCTCTCCGCACGAACGCGAAGAGGCCGCCAAGGACGAGCTGGCGAACGCGCGGGCCGCGCTCGAACGTGGGGAACTGGGAGCCGCCGCTGCAGCACTCGAACGCGCGAGCAGGTTCGACCCGAGCAACCCCGACATCGCCGAGCTGCAAGGTCGGGTGCGCGCTGCTCAAACCGACGGCGGCTAGTTGAGCTTGTTGCTGTCGTCCTTGACCGGCTTCCACTGGCAGTCCTGGCCGGCGGCGGTCGCTTTGCACTTGTACATGTAAGTCAGCGTTCGTCCGCAACCACTGACTCGCTTCTGCATCGCCTTGTCGTCGACGAACTCGATCTGCGACTCGTGGCAATCGAGATCGACCGCAGCGGCGCTCCGAATCTGCTGCGTGGCCGCGGACTCGTGACCGCACCCCAAACTCAGCGCCATGATGGCCGCAACCTGAACGACTTTGCTCCGCATCTCTAGGACCCCCGGCGCGGAGCATAGCGCATGCCCGAGCCGCGCGCGCCTATAAGTCGACGCCGAGGGCGCGTAGGTCGCCTTCCGCTTGCGGGGCCCAGCCACGATTCGCCTTTGGGCTTGCGGGGCTCGGATGGAGGACGGTGCCGATGGTGGGCCCGTCGTCGCCCAGGGCGGCGCGAGCACGCCGGGTCGCCCAAGCCCCGACGCCGATCACGAGGCTCGGCGAGAGCAGGTCGACGACCTGGCGCAGCGCACGGTCGCAGGCGGGCAGGAGGGCGTCTCGCTCGTCGGCCGAGAGCTTGTCCGGCGTCCGATTTCGGCCGGTCGACTCCATGAAGAGGAGCGGACAGTAGTTGTGCACGAAGAAGCGAGAGAAGAAACGCTCGGGCATTCCGAAGCGCTGCTCGGCCCAGCCCCAGAGACGCGAACCGCTGACCTCCGAGCGCTTGCAATCAAATCCGAGGACGGGGCGTTTCGGGTGCTCCTCGCTTGGTCGACCGACCGCTGCCTCGACGCCCAGCCAATCGCGAACGAAGCCTACGTCGCCGAACGGAACGCCGGTTTGCCCCATTCCGAAAGGCCCCGGATTCATCCCGACGAACAGGGCTTCCTTCGGACCGCCGCCGAAGCGCGTCAGGTACAGCTCGTGCGGACGCCTCGCGTATTGCAGCGGGTTGTAGACGTGCGTCACTGGGTCGCCAAACTCGATCCTGGAGATGACCCGACTCAGGGAACGCGAAATTTCGACGAGCTCGCTCATCCCCCCGCTCAGCAGAGGTAGCGCTCGCCACCGTCACAGAGGATCGTCACCACCCGCTGACCAGGCTTCATACCGCTCGAAACTTCGACCGCGGCATGCACGTTGGCTCCCGCTGAAGGCCCGAGGAGCAGACCCTCCTCGCGAGCGAGACGCTTGGTCATCCGGTCCGCCGCGAGATCGGTCACCGTGATCACCTGGTCGACGAGCTTGATGTCGAGGACGGCCGGGACGAAGCCGGCGCCGAGGCCTTGAATACCGTGCAAGCCGGGCTTGCCTCCCGATAGTACGGCGCTCGCGCGAGGCTCTACGGCAATAACTCGGATGTTGGGGTTTCGCTTCTTCAGAACGCGGCCGACCCCTGTGAGAGTGCCGCCGGTGCCCACGCCGGCGACAAAGGCGTCGACGTTGCCGTCGGTCGCCGTCCAGATCTCCTCGGCGGTAGTCCTCGCGTGGACCTCCGGGTTCGCCGGATTCTCGAACTGACCGCACATCATTGCGCCCGGCGTGACCTCTAGGAGTCGCTCCGCCTGCTCGACGGCGCCGGCCATGCCGTCTTCCGCCGCGGTGAGAACCACCTCTGCACCGTAGGACTTGAGCAAGTGCCTCCGCGCCGCGCTCATGTCCTCCGGCATTACGATTACGCAGCGGTATCCGCGTACGGCACAAATCATCGCAAGACTGATCCCGGTGTTGCCGCTTGTCGCTTCAACGACGGTCGAACCGTCTTCGAGCTCTCCAGATGCCTCGGCAGCGAGAACCATGGATAGCGCAGGCCGATCCTTGACCGAGCCGGCTACATTGCTCGATTCGAGCTTCCCGCAGACTTCCGCGCCCTCGCCGCCAGCGATTCGAGCAAGCCGCACCAGAGGCGTATGGCCTATCAGGTCCAAGGCGCCGTCGTAGATTCGTTCGGTCATGTGGCGGCTAGCATACCAGGCGCCGCTTAGATGTCACCGTCGGAAGAACCCGATTCGTGGACATCGTAGGCCTGAACGATCTGCTGGACGAGGGGATGCCGCACGACGTCAGCATGCGAGAAGTAGACGAACTCGATGCCGTCGATCCTCGAGAGCACCTTTTCAGCATGCCGAAGCCCGCTGTGCGCGCCACCCGGGAGATCGATCTGTGTGACGTCGCCGGTGATGACGGTCTTCGAGTCGAAGCCGAGCCGGGTCAGGAACATCTTCATTTGCTCTCGGGTGGTGTTTTGCGCCTCGTCGAGGACGACGAAGCTGTCGTTCAAGGTTCGGCCCCGCATGAAGGCGAGCGGGGCGACTTCGATCGTGCCCCGTTCGATGAGTGTGGTGATTCGAGCGGGCTCCATCATGTCATGAAGCGCGTCGTAGAGCGGCCGGAGGTAGGGGTTGATCTTCTCGGCGAGATCGCCCGGCAGGAAGCCGAGGCGCTCACCGGCTTCGACCGCGGGACGTGTCAGAATGATGCGTTTGACCTGCCGCTCCTGAAGCGCGCGGATCGCCATCGCCATCGCCAGATAGGTCTTGCCCGTGCCGGCCGGGCCGATCCCGAAGACGATGTCGTGCTCGCGAATCGCGTGGACGTAGCGCTGCTGCGTGACGCCCTTTGGAGAGACAATCCGCCTACTGGACGTGGTCAAGACGACGTCGTCGAGCAGTGCGCGAAGCCTCATCTCTGGGTGGGCGCGAAGCGTCTTGGCGGCACGCGCCATTTCGACGGCGCTGAGCTCTCGATGCTGCAAGGCGTCGATCAGCTCGTGGAGCACGCGCTCGACCAGCTCGACTTCAGTGTTCGACCCTTGAATGTGAATGGTGGAACCGCGAAGACCCATCGACACACCGAGCTCGGCCTCGAGCGTGCGCAAGTTCGAGCCGCCTGGGCCGGTCAGCCTGAGCAACAGGCTCGGATCGGCGACTTCGATGTCGGCGGCTACGTCGGCCTCTAGAGGACCGGGTTGCGCAATCGGTTCGATGGTCGAAGTCTAGCGTGGCAGAGCTCGAGATGCGAGCCGCGAAGCTAACGCCAAACCAAGCCGTCAGCACCGCGCTCCACGGCTGTTTCGAGGCGCTCGTGCGCAGCCAGAATCAGGGCTCTAATCGTGTCGCCTTCGAGCGGGTAGGAGGCGATGCCCGCCGCCATCTGAAGGTACTGGAGCTGCTCTGGCTCTCGAATTCGACGAGCTTCCAAGTCGGCCTGGAGCCTTCTGATGACTTCGACGATCGCCTTCGCGTTCGGACCATCGAGACCGACGACGAAGCTGTCGTCGCCCCAGCGTCCTCGCACATCTTCGCGCCGAAATGTGCCGTAGACCAAGCGGCCAAAGTAAGTCCGCAGGCGACGCGCATGAACGTGATCGAGCCCGTCGAGTCCGGTCATCTGCATCATCGCGACCGAGTAGGTACGCCCATGGCGCTGAGACGCAGAGAGCCCGAACTCGAGCGCAGCAACGGCTGCCGGTCGCGCCAGCAAGCCGGTCTGACTGCAGCGTAACTGCTGGCGGCGTAGGCGGGACATTCGTCCAGCTTCGGCGTCGAGGTGCGCGAGCCAGCCGGACGAGCGGCTGAGGCAGTCACTGATCTCGCGCTCTTCGGCGAGAGGCGAGTCGTCGAAACAGAGAAGCGAGAAGTCGGAATCCCATGCGGACATACGGATAATCGCCGGCACCTGCCTCCCGCTCACACCCGAGCCCAAGAGTATCGCGTCCGGGCACTGGACATCGATCTCGCGCAGAAGCTCGTCGAAGCTGAGAAAGAGAAGGCAGTCGATGCCGACTTCTTGGATCTGGCGCGCAGCCTCTGGGTCGCGCAGCACGGCGACCTTGGGGTTCGGGGTCTGGGCTCGCTCCACCGCGGTGCTCAAAGCGTGATGCAAGCGCACTAGCTCGATGGGATGGGCCAGGAAGATGTCGACACCGAGATGAGCGGCAAGGGCGCGAGTGTGCGGATCGTCGTCGACCGAGAGGACCATGATGGGCGCCTCACCGCAGCCTTCGAGGCCGCGGAAGAGCGGAATGAAGCGCGCGAGCGCGTCCCGATCCTGCAATGGCCAACCAACGAGGACTGCCGTCGGCGCGTTTCGGGCCGCGATCTTGAGTGCTTCGTCGATGCTCGAGACCGGCCTCAAGTGGACGAGCACTTCGTCGAACGCCGAACGGAGATACGCGATCATCGCGGGATCGTCCTCGAGAACGATCAGAGTCGGGACGATGTCCTTGGGGATCGCTCGGTGAAGGAAGAAGCTGGCTGCGGGGGTGACCGAGGGAGGCGCCGCCGCCATCGAGCCGGAATCACTGGAGCGCCCCGCAGCCACGGCGGCGTGAGCTCTGACCGAATCAATCGACTCGAGCATCGCCGACCAATCGAGCCTGCCCGATTTCTGAAGCTGACGGAGCTCGAGCTCGATTCGGCCGGCCGCATCCGATACTTCGCCGAACCCGTGCTGACCGGCAGTTCCCTGGAGTTCGTGTGCCTGGCGCAAGGCGTCCGAGACCAGGCTGGGTCGCGTGGCCTCCGAGTGAATTCGGCGAAGCGCGCTGGTCAGGTTGTCGGCTGCGATGGGAAGCCGGCTCACGTACGACTCCCGAGCTTCGCCCGAAATCGCCTCAGTCTTGGCAGCCTGGTCCGGAAATACGATTTCATCGATCGGGTCGTCGACCGAAGCATCGGGAGCAGGCGTGAAGACTCGCTCGCGGGGCGGCTGCTCGGCCACGACCGAAGCGAGCGCACGAGCGAAGCGGTCGACCGTGACCGGCTTGTGGTAGACCTTCTTGACGTCGAGCGATTGGGTTAGATGCCTGAAGGTCGGCAAGTCGCGGTAGAAAGCCGACACAAACACGATCGGCGTTTCAAAACCGTCCCGACGAAGCTCTTCGATCCAGGTGATCCCGTTGGTATCGGGAAGCAATCCGTCGACGACGAGGAGCGACGGCTCTTCCTCTTCGATCAACGCACGCGCGATGCTGCCCTTGGTCGCGACCAACACTCGCATACCGAGGGCTTCGAGCGCCGGGGTGACGCTCGCCCTGAACTGAGCGTCGTCGTCGAGCAGGAGGACGGTCCGTTGCACGTGGCCGCAAGCATGGCACCGATTGCGGACGCCTCAAAGCGATCATTGGGTGGACTCAGGAGGCGCGCTGGAGGTAGGCCCGGGCGACGGGGTGGTCGGCGCGCTGCGCGACGACCGCCTCCAAGTGGCGGACGCCCTGACCGTGGTCCCCGGTCTCAATCTCGATGACCCCGAGCAAGGCACGGGCATCGTGATGCTCCGGGTCGAGCTGAAGGATCAGGGTGAGCTCCTCGCGAGCCCCCTGCGCATTACCGCGCAGCCTCAGCAACTTGGCGAGCTCGAGGCGAATGTCGTGGAACTTGGGGCAGAGTCGCAGGGCACGCGCGAATTCGTGCATCGCATCCTCGGGACGATCCAAGTCCATGTACGCCCGGGCGAGCGAGCGATGCAGGTTCGCCACCTTCCCGCGACGGTACGCGTCGTTGGAAGTGTCGGTCTTGCGATGGGCACGCTCGAGGGTGCGGACACCCGAGCCATATTCCCCGAGTTCATTGCAGGTCACCGTGAGGTTCAGCGCGGCTTCCATGTACCCAGAGTTGACTTCCAACGCCTGCTCGAAGCACCAACGAGCCTCGGGGAGCCGACCGCCCAGGTGATAGATGACGCCGAGCCGGTTGAACACATCCGGATAGCGGAGGCCCTGCTGCACGAGTTTCTCGTAGTACGGCTGAGCAAGCGGGTACTCGGCGCGATCATAGTGCTCGTTCGCCGCGTCTAGAATTTGTTGAGCCCAAGGAGCCATGGGCCAGAAGGTAACGATCGGCTTGATCGCTGGCCAGAAATCCGCTCTAGCCGATCTTGCCGAGCAGATTCTCGGCGCGCTTGGCCTCATCGCTACCCGGGAACCGCTGAACGATCTCGGTGAAAGTTTCGCGAGCGGCTTCAACCTCTTTGGTCCGGAGGTAGACTTGGCCGAGCAGCAGCAGGGCCTTCGGCTCGACGCCGCTTCCCGGATAGGAGGTGAGCAGGCCCTTGAGCCTCGAGATTACCCCGCGATACGCCTCTCGCTTCAGGTAAAAACGCGCGACGTAGAACTCGTGGGAAGCGAGCAGGCTCATGCACTTCTCCATGAGCTTGTTCGCATCGGGTACACGCTGGTCTTCCGGGTAGTCCACCACGAAGCGGCGTAGCTGGATGAGCGCGTCACGAGCGGCGCTCTGGTCGCGCTCGGACGCCGGCGGCGTCATGAACCATCCGCCTGGGATCTGATTGTAATATGCCTCGGCGATCCGGAATCGTGCGTACGGCATCTCTTTGTGCGAAGGGCGGATTCGCACGAACTGTCGGTAGGTCTGAATCGCTTCCGGGTAGGCCTCGTTGTTGAACTGGCAGTCCCCGATCCGAAGCTCCGCTAGAGCGGCAAAGCGGCTGTAGGGGAACTCGCGGCGAATCTCACGGAAAGTAGGCTCGGCAGAAAGGCAGTCTCCCCGACGAAACTGCAAGAGCGCTTTCTCGTAGCCGGTGCGCGCATCGTCATTCGGATCGAGCGTGCTCTTGCCCGTCTTCTTGAAGCTGCCCGAGCTGCTGCTGCACGCGACGACGAACGCGAGCAGTCCGAGCCAGACGATGCCATGGGCGCGAAACCTCATCGCGGAGGGAGGTAGCCTCAGACCCCGCCCGAAACAAGGCGACGACTCTGCGAGGCTCAGGCGCTCGCGATTTGGTTGTCGATCAGGTGCGCAGGGTCGATGCCGAGGCTGGCGAGCGCCGCTTCCCAGCGCTTCTCGAAAGGGGTGTCGAAGACGATGTCGTAGTCGAGATCGACCGGAATCCAGGAACCCTGCTTCATCTCGCTCTCGAGCTGGCCGGCGCCCCAGCCCGAATAGCCGAGAATCATCGCGCACGTGTCTGGACCGTCGCCTCGCGCCATTCTCTCGAGCAGCTCGATCGAGGCGCTGCATGCGATCCCCTTGCCGACCGCAATGGTGTGCCCGGTCTCGGGTCGTGGAATGCCCTCGGCGTCGTATAGAATCCAACCGGACTCGGGAGAGACGGGCCCGCCGAGCATGACGGGCGCCTGAACGCCGGACGCGGCCGCACCCCCAACACCGACCTCATTGAACACGTCTTCGATTTCGAGGTCGGTCGCGCGATTGACGACGAAACCAAAAGAGCCCTCGTCGCCGTGATCGATCAGGAGCACCAGCGTATGGTTGAAGAATGGACACCGCATCGATGGTGCCGCGACGAGAAACCCTGGTGCGAGTGATGCCGCCACGAGCCGAGACTGCCACCAAATTCGAAACCCCGCGAGTCCAATCTCCGGAGAAGCTCAAATGAGCAAACTGCGGGCAGTTCTGCGGACCGGCGCCTTCGTCGGTTTCTCCGCCGGCATTCTGGCCGCGTACGAAACCCGTCGAGCGATGACCTCCGCGTCCAGCCAAGAAGCGCTGGCGAATCGATACCGCGCCCGCCTGAGTGATGGGCTGCTCCGTGTGTTTGGCGTCGAGCTCCTGCTCGACGGGCAGCCCGCGCTCGAAGGCGGAGCTCTGGTCGTCGCCAATCACCAAAGCGCACTCGACATCGGCGTGATGCTCTCCTTGTTTCAAGGTGTGCTCGTGAGCCGGCACGACGTTGCCGACTGGCCACTTCTCGGCCGCCTCGCCAAACACGGTGAGACGATTTTCGTCGATCGTGAAGACAGACGAAGCGGTACGGCCGCGCTCCGCGAGATTCGGCGGCGCGCAAAAGAGGGCCGGACCGTGGTCGCTTTTCCCGAAGGTGGAACCTTCCCCGGGGATTCGGTTCACGAGTTTCATGCGGGCCCGTTTGCCGCCGTTCGCACGCTCGGCATTCCGATCGTTCCGGTAGGCCTCGCGTACTCGCCGTCCGTTCCGTACGGGCAAGAGTCATTCGGCGAGCACATCGCCAAAGTCGCATCGCGTCGGAAGACTCGAATCGCGGTTCACCTCGGTCAAGCACTTCCATCGGGCCTGGACGCCCGCGCAGCCGCGGACGCCGCGCGAGCTCGGGTCGAGGGACTGGTTCGCGACGCGAGGCGCCGTCTCGACTCCGAATGACCCCGAATTCACCGGCTCTGCGTGCTTCGGTCGCCGGCTTCTAGGCTACGAGCCAGCTCTTCGCTACGATTCGATCGCTTTCCCTCGAAAGCCCGCAGCCGAGAAGCCCATGGTGCGTCTGATTCGTCAATCGAAAGAACCCGCACCCGAACGCGATGAACGCGCTTGGGCCCTCATCCCGAGCGCCCTCTGGGATCTGAACTTCGAAGGACCGCTCGACTGGATTGAAGCTCGGGGCTGCCACGATGCCGACGAATTCAAGAAGCTCGTCCGCAACGACCCCAACGCGCTCGGCGAGTGCCTCGACCGCGTTCGGATTCATCGGGTGACCGCCGGTGCGGTTTCGCTGGTCGGCGCGGCGAACTCGGAGGAGTGCATTAGGCGCTCACGTGAGCTGCTCACGGCGGAATCGAAAGCCGACTTCTTGCGGGTTCTGATGGCCGCATTCCGAAACGAGCACGACGTGCATCTCGAGACGGCGATCATGACCTGCTCCCGCGAACCGAGAGACGTCCGCGTCCACTGGCGCTTCATCGAAAACGAGCGAGGTCAACTCGACCGGGCCATCGTCGCCGTCACCGACATGAGCGGCGAGCACGAGCTGCAGCAACGGCTTCTGCTTGCGGAACGCATGTCCGCGATAGGCACGCTGACAGCGAGCATCATTCACGAAATCAAGAACCCGCTCACCTTCGTCTGGAATCACCTGCGCTCACTCCGAGATTCCGACGAGCCGCGCTCTCCCGAGAGCTCGGAGCTGCTTCGCGAGGCCTACGAGGGCTCGGAACGAATCCGTATCATCTCCAACGAAATCACTTCGCTCTCGCATGCCGGGGACACCGGCGCGGTCGAGACCGTCAATCTGAAAGATGTTCTCGACGCCGCGATCCGTATGTCCAAGCCCGAATGGCAACACCGGGCGACCGTGGTCCCGGAATACGAGGAACGCGGACTCTACATTCGCGGCAGCAAGACTCGAATCAACCAAGTGTTCCTGAACCTCATCGTCAACGCAGCGCAGGCGATCGACCCCGGCGACCTAGCTCAGAACACGATCACTGTCCGCGCCCGAAGCACCGACAACGATCGCGTTTGCGTCGAAGTTCAAGACAGCGGCCCCGGGATCTCGCCCCAGCTGTTACGCAGGATCTTCGATCCGTTCGTCACGACGAAACCCGCGGGACGGGGAACCGGGCTGGGGCTCTCGATCTGCCGGCGCATCGTGCATTCACTCGAGGGCACGATCGAGATCCAGAGCCACCCCGGACAAGGCACGGTCGCCCGTGTGGTCTTGCCCAAGGCTCCGCGCGCGCAGCGCCCTCTATCAATGCCACCGACGTCACTGAGCGCGGTCCGTCGGGCGACACGCGGCAAGCTTTCCATTCTGGTCGTCGACGACGAGCCGGTGATCGCGCGGCTCATTCAGAAAGCTCTGGTGAAGCACGACGTGACCACCGCCAACGATGGCCGCGAGGCGGTGGCCTTGATGGGGCAGCATGAATACGACGTCATCCTCTGCGACCTGATCATGCCGGAGATGACGGGCATGGATGTCTACCGAGCGGCGCTTCAGCGCGCTACCCCGGTCAATGAACGCATCGTGTTCATGACGGGAGGCGCGTTCACCCAGCGCGCTCGTGATTTCCTGCAAAGCGTTCCAAACATGCGAATTGAAAAACCTTTTGAGCTATCGCATCTGGAGCGCACCATCTACGAAGCGGCCGATCTCGTCGATCCTCGATGACCGAGGGCACCGGTCCTCCGCTGAGGCTAAGACGGTGTGGATGAGCGGCCCGAAGATGATCGTGATCGGCCTCGATTGCGCCGCGCCACGCCTGGTGTTCGATCGCTTCCGCGACGTGATGCCGAACGTGAGCGCGCTGATGGAGCGCGGCGCCTGGGGCTCCCTGCGCAGCTCTGAACCGCCGATCACGATTCCCGCTTGGACTTGCATGGTGTCCGGCCGCGATGCCGGCGAGCTCGGCCTCTACGGATTCCGGAATCGGATCGCAGGTGACACCCGATTGCGTCTCGCCGACGGAAACGACGTTCGGGTGAAGCGCGTCTGGGACTGGCTCGGTGAGCACGGCTTCGACGTCGCGCCGCTGTTCGTGCCGCCGAGCTCGCCACCTACGCCGGTGCGCGGGCACATGGTATCGGGCTTCATGTGGCCCGGCACGGACGCCGCTTGGTGTTTTCCGCGAGAGCTCGAACGAGAGCTTTGTGACCGTTTCGGGCCCTATCACGCCGACGTAGTGGATTTTCGCACCGATGATCTCGATCGAATCTACCGAGACATCGTCACCATGACCGATCAGCATTTCGAAATCGCGGAACACGTTTGGTCGGAGAAGAAGCCAAGCTTCATGATGATGGTCGAAATCGGGGTCGACCGTTTTCATCATGCGTTTTGGCGTCACATCGATCCCGAGCACCCTCGGCATGATCCGGAGAATCGCTGGAAGAACCTCGGCCGTGACTACTACGAGCAGCTCGATACCCGGATCGGAAGGCTCTGTGCGCTAGCCGGCGACGAGACGAGCATCCTGATCGTCAGCGACCACGGAGCGCGAGCGATGCACGGAGGCTTCCGAATCAACGAGTGGCTGAGGCGCAAGGGCTACCTCGTCCTGCGAGAGCGGCCGGACACCTCCGGCCCATTCGACCACTCAGCTGTGAACTGGTCCCGAACGACCGCCTGGGCGGAGGGCGGGTACTACGCAAGGATCTTCCTGAACGTGGCGGGTCGCGAACCAAACGGCATCGTGCCAGCCGAACGAATGCACGCGGTTCGGGACGAGCTCCGGCGCGATCTCGAGTACGCGCGCAACGACGAGGGCGAACGGGTTCCCGTTCTGGTGCGCGCCCCCGATGAATACTACCGGCGCACCCGCGGCTTTCCGCCGGACCTGATGGTCTACTTCGACGACTTGAATCTACGCGCCGTCGGCTCGGTCGGGGGCGATCGGATCGTAGTCGCCGAGAACGACACTGGATTGGACAGTTGCAACCACGACTGGAACGGCATCTTCATCGCCGCGGGAGGCGAGCTGCCGGCGAGAGGGTACGTAGAGGGTGCCGAAATCTACGACGTAACGCCGACGATTCTCGGTGTGTTCGGAATCGCTCGGCCGCCCGAGATCTTCGGGAGAGACTGGAGCGTCTGACGAAGCCGCGCCTTTTCGGGATCTCCATCGGGGACAGCCGGGGCCGGGCGCGCTAGAGTCCTCGGCGATGGCTGCTCGGTCGCTGGTCTTGGGGTTGGACGGGCTCGATCTCGAGCTGGTCGAACAGATCGGCGCGGCGCGCCTGCCCCAGCTTCATTCCCTGATGGAGCGCGGCGTTTTCGCGGCGCTCGAGTCGGTGCAGCCTCCGGCGACGCTTCCCAACTGGACCACCTTCCTGACCGGGGTGGATCCCGCTCGGCACGGCGTTTTCGATTTCACCACGCGCAAGGGCTACCAGGTCCGCTTCACCGCCGGCACCGCTCGCCGGGCGTCGACGATTTTCTCGCAGCTCGACCGGCTCGGGCTTCGCTGTGCCTGCCTCAGCTTTCCGGCAACCTGGCCACCCGAGAAATTGGATCATGGCATCTTCGTGAGCGGCTGGGACGCCCCCGTGGCGTTCGAGGCCGATCGCTCGTTCATGTGGCCTCCGCAACTGTTCGACGAGACGGTGGAGAAGTTCGGTGCGCCCTCGTTCGATGACGTGGACGAGTTTCACGCCGACACGCCAGGTTGGGTCGAACGGCTGCCCGCGGCGCTCGCGCGTCGGGTCGAGCGCAAGACCGAGTGGGCGCGTTGGTTGCTCGATCGCGAGGATTGGGACGTCTTCGCCTTGTACTTCGGCGAAAGCGACACCGCATCGCACTACCTTTGGGCGCACCACGATCCCGACTCCCCGCGTCGACCGAAGACCGTGTCAGCCGAGCAGCGCCAGGGGCTGCGATCGGTCTACGAGTCGCTCGACCAGGCTGTCGGCTCATTGATCGACGCCGCCGGAGGCGACGAGACGGACGTGACGGTGCTCAGCGATCACGGCTCAGGTGGCTCATCGGACAAGGTGCTGCACCTCAATCGCCTCCTCGCCGAGCACGGTTTGCTTCGGTTCCGCTTGCAACCAAGCCGTGGCGGTGCAGGGCTCAAAGAGATCGCGCTTCGCCGCTTTCCACCCCGCCTCCGCGAGAAGCTCTTCCGGATTGGGAACGCCTGGCTGCCGAGCCGCCTCGAATCCAACGTTCGGTTCGGCTCCATCGACATGTCAGAGACAGTCGCCTTCAGCGACGAGCTCAACTACTTCCCCGGCATTCATCTCAACGTCGCCGGCCGCGAGCCGCGCGGGATCGTCCCCCCGGAAGAGATCCGAGAATTGGTCGTCCGAATTCGCAGCGTGCTGCTCGATGTGCGGGACCCATGGAGCGGCGCGCCGGTGTTCCGCGACGTGACTCCGCGAGACGAGCTCTTTGAAGGCCCGTACCTCGACCGCGCTCCCGATCTGCTGCTCGATCTCCACTTGGATGAAGGCTACTCGTACAACCTCATGCCCTCGGCCGGTGCAGGCGCCCCATTCCGAAGGCTGGCCGAGCACGAGAGGCTCGGGAAGAAGGGGCGAAGCCTGCCCGGCAGCCACCGCTCGCATGGTTTCATGGCTCTGGCCGGCCCGACGATCCGAGCGTACGGCCGAGTCGACGCACACATCGCGGACCTGAGCGCGACGCTGCTTCGCCGGCTCGACGTGTCCGTGCCGCCGACGTTCAAAGGGCGCGTTCTCTGGGAGGCACTCGACAGTGGGCGAGGAGCATCGACCCAAACGCTTCCGGAGCCCCGCCCGTTCAGACCAGGCGCGACCCGCAACGAGGGGCTCGTCGAGTCACGCCTACGCGCACTCGGATACATCGAATGATCCTACACGTCGCTTGCCTGCCGTTTCCAACCCACCAGGGCACGCAAGCCGCGGTCGCCGCGATGCTCGATGCTTCGGCCGCATCCGGTCGGCATGTGGAGCTCCTCACATACGCTCAATCGGGCTACGCACTCGACACCCGATACGAGGTGCATCGTATCCCGGACTTCCCAAAGGTACGCTCACTTCGCTCTGGACCTTCCTGGGGCAAGCTCGCGCTGGACGCGCGCTGCATTCTCGAGATTCGCCGGCTGGCGAAACTCCGCCAGCCCCATGCGATCATCGCCCACCACATCGAAGCGGGCGCCGCCGCACTCGCTGCACGCGTGGCACCCGTGTACTACGTCGCTCACACCTCGCTCCAGCACGAGCTCCCGGTCTACCTTCCGTTGCTGCCCTCTGGCATCGTCAGCGAAGTGTCGAGGCGCGTCGAGCGCACGCTGTGCCAGGGAGCGGCAGGGGTGGCGGCCGTCGCACCGTCGCTCGCGGCGTTGCTGGGGCGCGGTACAAAATACTTGCCCGTCCCCTGGCCCATTCCGTTAGGAGCGCCGGCAGAACCTGCGGAAGCCCGCCGCAGCCTCGGAATCGCCAGCGAAGCTCGGGTTTGCCTGTACGCAGGGAACCTCGATCCCTATCAGGGCTGGGAGCATCTGATCGAGGCGCTGGCCGTCCTCCGACGGAGCCTGCCCGGCGCACGTCTACTCATCGCTACTGAGTCCGACCCCAGGCCGGTCTACGCAGAGGCGGCGCTCT
>JBLYYU010000312.1:0-35916 GCA_048550275.1 Polyangiales bacterium | reverse complement strand
CGCAACGCGGCCGATGCTCGCTCCAAGGTCCGTGGCAGGTCGCCGCCGGTCTGGCGAGCCACTACGATCGTCGCAAGCGCTCCCGATATCAGCGTGCTGTTGATCCGTTGCGCTACAGCATGGATTGCGCGGTCGAGCGGTGCGCCCAGACGGATCTCTTTGACTAGCAGATCGACCTCTTCGCTGAACGGCTTGGGAACCAAGGCTACCGTGGACGCGATCGCTTCGCCGACGGAAGAGGTGGCTTTGAGGGCGTTGGCCAACATCAAGAGCCACGTATCGAGTTGTCGTTCGAGCAGTACTACTCGGGCGGCGTGCCGCCTCGAAAGAACGACCGGAGGACCCAGCGCTGCCAAGAGAGGCAATAGGGCGAGCAACGGATGTCGGACGGCCGCGAACGAGCTCAGACCTGCGATGCATACCAGCAGTTGCGCCCGCGCGATCTGGGCGCCCCGATAAGGAGCGAGCAGAAAACTCGTGTGGCGGTCGACTCGCGCAGCGTAACGTAGAAACAGCCGCTGAATCGGGTTTCCTTGGGCGGATGCCAGCAAGTAGGTGAGCGCCGCGCAGCCGCCAACGATGCCGGACACCGCCAGGATCAGCAACGCTGTGCCCTCTGTCCTCAAAGGTACTCCTTCCCCTCGACCAGCCCCTGTGTGATGAACTCGTCCAAGAAGCTCGGGACGTAGCCTGTCGTTCGATGCTCTCCGAGAACCTCGCCAGATGGTCCGGTTCCCGTTCGGTGAAACGAGAATATGTCTTGGAGAACGAGGTCTCCCCGCTCCCCCAGCCGGTCGAGTTCAGAGACCGACGTCAAACGGCGGGTGCCGTCGGAGAACCGCGTCTGCTGAATGACGACGTGAAGGCTTCCGGCGATCTGCTCACGGATGGTTCGAGGTGAGAGATCGAGTCCGGCCATCATGCAAAGAGTTTCGATTCGTTTCAACGCCTCCTCGGCGCTGTTGGCATGCGTCGTCGTCATGGAGCCTTCGTGGCCGGTGTTCATCGCCTGGAGCATGTCGATCGCTTCGCCAGCCCGGCATTCGCCAACGATGATTCGGTCGGGGCGCATTCGGAGTGCGTTCTTGACGAGGTCGCGAATCGTGTAGCCGCCCGTACCTTCGAGGCCCCGAGGCTTGGACTCGAGTGACACCACGTGAGGCTGGTCGAGGCGGAGCTCCGCTGCGTCTTCGATCGTGACGACTCGTTCGTCGGGCGGGATTTCGGTCGAGAGGACGTTCAACAACGTCGTCTTACCGCTGCCCGTTCCTCCCGAAATGAGCAGATTCTTCTTCGCGCGAACGCAGCGCTGAAGAAACCTCGCCATGGCAGCGCTGAGGCTTCCCAAGTCGACCAGCTCTTTCATCTCGAGTGAGCGTCGAGCGAACTTACGAATTGTGATGCAGGGCCCGCGAATCGCGAGCGGAGGAATGATCGCGTTGACGCGGGAGCCGTCTCCAAGACGAGCGTCGACCAGTGGGGTGCTTTCGTCGATTCGTCGGCCAAGGGGCGTCACGATTCGTTCGATGGCAGCGCGGCATGACTCGTCGTCGGTGAAACGCAGAGGCGTCAATCTGATCGTCCCGCGACGTTCGACGTAGATCGTGCTCGGGTCGACGACCATGATCTCGGTCACGCCGTCATCGTCGAGCAGCTCCTGAAGCGGCCCCAGCCCGAGGGCCTCGTCGGTCATCTCCGCTACCAGCTTGGTCTTGTCAGAACCCGGAGGGAGCTCCGGCGCGAAACGGCAGACAATATGCTCGAGCGCCTCGACGACCCGCGGTCGAAGAACATCGGGCGCCATGTCGGTGGCATCGAGCGAAGCAAGATCGAGATAGTCGAGTAGCGAACGGTGAATGCGGCGCCGGAGCTCGGGCGAGACAGCGATTTCTGGCGAGCGGAGAGCCGCGACCGAGAGAACGTACGGGCCCACATGGAGCTCTTGCTCCGCAAGAAGGTCAGTCACAGCTCCGCGGATTCGACGTCCGTCGAGCACGGTTCCGTTGGAAGACTGGTCGACGATGCGAGCACCGTTCTGACGCCGTTCGATGCGAAGATGAACTCGGCTGACGGCGGGCGACGGAAGCACGACGTCGCAGTCGGAGTCACGGCCGACCGTCACGGCCTCTGCCTCGGCGAGCTCGATTTGTCGGGTGGAACCATCCGGTGAACGGACGGAGATGGTGAAGCCGAGTGTCATTGGGCGGCCTTGATCTGGCTCGCTGTTTCGGGGTTTTTCCCGAAGCGCGGCTGCTCGATGAGCTCGTATCCGTCCACGCCACCATGAAAGCTCTCGTAGACTCGAAGTGCTTCTTCGACCCGATCCCGTTGACTCAAGCTCACCGGTTCCACGACGGACGGAACGACGAGCATGTAGGACTCGTTGTCCTCTGTTTCTCGAGAGTGCGTCCCGAAGAGCGCACCAATGAACGGAATCATCGCCAGACCAGGAATTCCGTTCTTGGTTCGCCTATCGGTTCGAGCGCGAATCCCCGCTAGCGAAACCGACTGGCCGAGCTCCAAGTTCACGAGCGTCTCGACATGGCTCACCACGCGGCCTGGTATTCCCTGAACGCCGCGCTCGGCATCTAGGTCCGACACGTCGGCTACGATCTCGAGCTCGATTCGACCGGTTTTGGAATCGTACTTCGGAAGAACGCTTACCTTGGTTCCGAACTCGATCGCCTGGACGTTCACCGTCAGGTTGTTCTGCACCTGGACATTGAACTCCCCGCCCGAGCTGAACACCGCCTCTGTGCCGTTGGCGGTCACCAAGGTCGCTTGCCGATACATCTTGGCCCAGCCCTTGGCTTGGGCGAGGTCGAAACTCGGTAGAAAGGTCTGCGGCAGGATCTGGAAGGCGCTCTGGGTCGCTTGGGCGCTTCCGCCAGTGATGGAGATGGCAGCCTGCGATGGTGTCAGCGTGCTCCCTATGTTGCCCGGCCAGTTGAGACCGATCTGGTGGCTGTAGCGGTCCTGGATGAGGACGAAGTAGAGATCCAAGCGGATGTTCTCACGCCCCCCTAACCCCTTGGCGGCATCCGCTGGAATGACCTGGATTGCGTATTGCAACTGGCGGCCGTCGCCGGTGATCAACAACAGCGAGGTCAGCCCCTCTTTCTTCCCAACGATGACGAAACGCGTCTGATCACGGGTGACGCGGATGTCGGCAACCCCCGGAGCCCCTTCCGAGTAGCTCTTGATCCCTTTCGCCGGGAGGCTTTTCTGCTCTCCCACTCGGAGAACCAATGTGCGCGGTGCATCGCGATCTGCGGAGGCGATCGTATGAACAACCGAGCCGACAAGCAGCGCGAAGAGGAACGTCCGGTGTGCTCGCAGGGACATCTCAGTCGACCTTTTCGATTCTCAGGCGGCGCTGCCGACGAGCGCGCTTCTCCTGCTCTAGGACGTCGGTGTCGTCGGTTTCCGCGAGACCCACGTTTATTTCCAAGTCATCCTCGTTTCGCAGGACGAGGCTCAGAGACCCACCGCGGCGCGCCTGCGCGAGCAAACTAGCCTGTTCGATGGAGACGAGCAGTGTCACCGACTCACCGCGACGTCTGGCTCTCGACCCCTCCGAGCTTCCGAAGCTGTCGCCGACAGCCAGGACCAGTATGTTTTGCAGCAGCGGAACGGTAACCACATGTGCGTCCGTGCCCGGTTTTTGCTTTGTCAGCAGAACATCTACGCGGTCACCCGGGCGTATCAGCTCGCCGAAGGCCCGCTTCGCCGGGCTAGAGATGCGCATGGCCCGCATTCCTTTGGGAATGCGACTCGAAAGGGAGCTGCGATCCTCGGGCGATGTCTCGAGGTCTGTCCATTGCAGCGTCTGATTGGCTTCCAAGTCGATCGACGCTCGAACGCCTAGGACTCGGGCAAGCTCCGCCGCCAGCACCTGCCTTTCTTCGACGTAGCTCTCGGGGAGGGCTCGAACGAGCAGCATCTGCTCGGTGATCGGGACCCCTGCCGGGACGTCCTGCCGCATGGCGAGCAAAGGCACCGGATCCCCACCAGTCGCCTCGCGCTGAAACTTCCGAACGTAGATGAAGAGTAGCATGAAGCCGAGCCCTGCTACGGCGATGGCGGCGATCGTCGGAGCTCGATTCATGGCCGAAAGCCTGCTGACGTCGGGGGCTCGGTGGCGAGGATGATGACCAGACCCTCCGCAGAGGCATCGGCCTTCGATAGGACGGTGACGGTCCTGTGTGCCCGTTCGGCAGACAGCATCCTTACTCCGTTGATCGCCCGGGACTCCGATGGACTCCGCTCGAGAATCGTCCAACCGTTTTTCGAAAGCTCGGCCCGATAGAACGATTCGAAATCGAGCTCACCCGCGAGACGCGGCGTACGGTAGACGAAGACGCGACTGGGCTGCTCGCTTTCCCAGGCGGACAGCAGTCGCTGCGAACCTGGGGGCCGCGGCACGCCGATGGGGTCACTGCCGTCCGAGTCCGCCTCATCCATCGGCAGCATTCGAAAGAGATCGAGGCCTGAATCCGCCCACATCGCGAACAGGAAGCTGGCGTCATCGTCGGGTACTCGTTGAACGCGCACATATCTCAGGCCGCCCATCGCGGCCAGGTCGCCGGTTCGGGCGAAACGAATCAGTCGGCTCGCGAGGGAGCGCAGGTCAGCCGGCTCCCCTCCAGTGTCGAGGCAGGCGACGTAGCCACCCTGCTCGTTTCGGGCGCTCTGTACGGATAGAGGTGCCGCGATGCCGGCATTCCTACTGAGGCAAATCGATTCGTAGTAGTCGAGGACTTCTTCCGCCGACGCGTCGACCGTCTGGGTGCGGAACGAAATTGGGGCGCCGTTCAGGACGATCTGACGGGCGGGTTCGTGCGGCGCGCCAGGATATTCCATCGCGTCAGCGCCAGCTTCGCGATGCGCTACGTCAGCGCCGGCGACGATGGTCCGCAAGAAGACGAACCCGACCGCGACAGAACCGAGGAACAGGCTCAGGCGGGCCAGCGGCGCAAGCTTCCGAGCCGCCTCGGCGAAATTGCGGGTGAGTCCGGTCGCTTCAACGGCAGACTTCACTTGCGTACTCCGTCGTTTGCAGGCCTGCTCGGCAAGCGTGGTCGAGAACGTTCCCGACATCTTCCGACTGTCGGCTTGTCGTGTTGCAGAGAAGGGTGGTCACTCCATGCTGTGAACCGGAGCGGGCCTCCACGAGCCCCGGCATCCGCGCCTCAGCGACACCGACGCCGTTGGTCGCCTTCCCAAGCAGAAATCGTCCGACATCGCCGAGGAACGAGTCCAAGGAGAAGCGGCTGTCCCTGACCGTGAGCAAGTCATCGAGCCCGCCGGTTCGGATGCTCCCTTCGATTCGCCCGCACTCTCCGCTGCGACAGCTTTGGGACGGGCACTCTCCGGAATCGGCCTGCAACCAAGCCAGGCGCCGAGCTCGGGCCTTCGCTTCGAGCTTTGCCGAGTACATCCCGTTCAATGCGACCACCGCCGCCAATGCTGCGGCGAACACAGGCATGCAAACGAGTGCCTCGAGCATCGCCGTCCCCTCCTGGTCTTTCGCTGGTATTCGAACTGTTGGGCTCATCGTTTCCTCAATGTGCAGAGATCGCGTTGATGGAGAAATCTCGAGCGACGTCGCAAATGCCGACTAGACCGTCGAGCGAGCTTCGCCCCCTTGCACCGGAGCACGCGCTGAGAATCCCCGTTGGGATCCAGGCGCGCGAGATCCGAAACCTGCGAAGGCGCGAACGCCATCTCTGTTTCCAAAGCCACTCAGCTTTGTGTTCGGCGCCGTCGAAGTAGTACTCAGCCTGCGCGAAACTCAGGCGGCCGACCGTGTGGGCTCGGTGGATTGCGTTGCGGCCCTCGCCTGCCCCGCCCTGGGCAATACGAATGCCGCGTTCGCCATGCCGCCAGTGACCCTCGTGGGGATCTCGGCCAATCGCGTATGCGCGGTACTGAAACTCTTCGTGCCCCAGCCAGAGAGTCGTTCCGTCCCGACGACTGTCGAGAACCCTCCGCGGCGACTCGACGATGTCATCGGCACAGGTTCTGCGTTTGCCGAGACGAAGCGCCTCCTCGACGATGCCGCCCAAGAAGCGCAGCAGCCATCGAGGGACCTTCGAGCTGACGTTGCTCAGCCGGTTGCCAAGGCCTTGGGCGACACGATCGCACAGTGTTCCGATGTCGTCCTCCTCGACAGGTAGCCCCCGACCGCCCTCGGGTAGACGGGGGCCAAGCAGCGGAATGACGAAGCCCCCGGCAAGCGGAGGATCGAAAGCGGCTTGAAACGCCATCGCGTCCACGGCTCGGGCCTCCGCAAGCAAGGGGTAGCCGTGCTGAACCGCCTGGTGTGCGACCTCCAGCGCGTCGTGAGCCACGCGAACGAAGTTCTCCACCGCGTCACCGACCCGCTCGACCGTAGTTTCGACGGGAGTGAGCACCGCTAGAAGTGCGGCCGCCTTGGCGGAAAGGACCGCGGTCCCGAGCAAGCCCGAGACGATGCCGATGATGATTTCGAGAAGGACTTCCACACTGCGGATGACCAGCAGGATCCCGGTCGTGACGGCCATCACCACGTTGAGCAGTGCGTGCAAATTCATGCCTTTGGCCCCCATGACCGCGGCTGCATGCGCGCCTGCATCCGCCCCGTCTTGCATGATGCGCCGATAGATGACTGCGTCTCCCACACCGAGGATGTAGTAGGCGGCTCCAACTAGAAGCAGGGCCAGGAAGAGAGACATCAGCATCATCGCCCCGCCTGTGTCTCCGAGTAAGCTGGAGCTCTTGCGGTGCATCATGTGCCTCGGACCCGGTAAGCGTATGGCGCGTCATGGATTAGAAGCGTCGTTTGATGCTGAATGGACCGAAAGCGGCCGCCGATGAAGCTCTGTGCGAGCGGGAAGAGGGCTTCATGAAGATCTTCCTTGCCATCGAGATCCTCGAACGAATGACAGAGGATTCGTCGCGCGAGCGGAACGGTACACTGGTAGGCGTACGTCACCCGAACCGTGATTTCCGGTCCGCTCGCCACGCCGCCGGCGACATTGGGGAAGTCGACCGCGACGGCGAAAGGCTGATAGTAGAGGGAGCTCAGGAGCCGTCGCCCGCTCCCGATGGACTTCCTGATGCTCGGCCGCGAATCGCGGCCAACGTTCGAGGGCGCCAGCGGCATCAAAGGGACGTGCGCGGCCAGTCGAATCGTGTTGAGGCGCGACCTCCCGAGGTTGAGCAGAGTCTGTCCGGAGAAGGCGCGCTCGATCCCGCCGGAAGCCGAGCTCTCGCGCACCGCTGAGCCGATACGGGCGAGCGCTCTCTCGAAGTCGGCTCCGGTAATTCGGTTTCGGTCGACGCTCATCTCGGGCTCGCCGCCGTACTCGTTCGGGTCGTCGGGGAGAACGACCGACGCTGAGCGCGCCGCCGAGTCTGCCGAATGCTTCACCACGAGATCGGCGTGGGCGACGAAGGCGAGCTGGAGAACGCATAGGAAGAACGTCCAAATGGGAACGAACGCGATGAGGAACTCGACAAAGACGACGCCCCGCTGATTCGCGAGGAGGTCACGCCTGTCTGAAGACCCGGACCTCACCCCATGCTCCAAGCCAGAAACAAGTGCGGCCAGGTGAACACCGCGGTGGCGAGAAAGATCGAGCCGCCCATGCGAACGGGTGCAGAGAGCTCGGCGCAAGGAAAGCGACGCCACCGCGTTGGCAGGGCTGACCCTAGACCTACCGCCACGGCGCTGGCGAGCGTGCCCAACAACCTGCCGTTCCACGCCAGCCCCGCCGCGGCTCCGACCATCGCAAAGACAAACGCCCATAGCTGAATCTCCATGCCACCCAGGAGATCGAACCCCGTGATCGCACCGAGGGCGGCGAGCAGCTTCACGTCGCCGCCGCCCATCGCCCTTCGGCGGAACAAGAGATACGGGACGACCCCTCCGAGGAGCCCTGCGGCGAGGCTGTGCAGCGCATGCTCCGGCCCGAAGGCGAATCCGTACGATATGGGTGCGAACAGGAGTGGTGGAATGGTGAGCCAGTTCGGGATTTCACCGCTGTGGAAGTCGCAGAGAGCCGCAATGGCAGCGACGCAAAGCGCGGCGCACGCGGCGACTGGAAGGGCCGTGTTCATTGGCAACTGACTACTGGACGACATCCGCGACGTAGCTGTCCGCTGCCTCGACCTCGCCTATCAGCGTTTCGCCAAATTGCTGCCAAGCCGCAATACCAACGACGGCAATCAAGCCGAGCACGATGATGTACTCGACCGTCGTGAGTCCGCGCTGGTCTCGCGCGAGGGATCGATGGTTGTTGGAGTCGTTGTTCATGGGGCCTTCCTTTCAGGGAACTGGCAACAGGATGAAGAGCTTCGTCAGGTAGAACGCCTGGACGAGCGGTACACCGAGCGCATGAAGGGCTAGGCCTGCCGAAAGGACGACGACCCCAGTCAACGAGATATGCTCCGCGAATACCACGCACGGTCATCGGTCGAAGGCCGTCGCGGTTGCGTATCACTCTTCGAAGAATCGCTCGAAACGCTGGTTTTTCGGGCGCCGGGATGTTACCTACGTTCCCGATAAACAATTGCGTATGGACAGTGGTTCAGGTGGCTGCTTTCATTCCTCCCTACCCCAGCGAAGGTATCCGCACCCTTGGCCTCCCTCAGCAGAAGCGCTGTCATTCAAGCTCCCGTCGAGCGTTTGTTCGAGTACGTGAGTGACCCGGAGAAGCTTCCAGAATGGCTTCCGAGCATGGTCGAGGTACGCAAGGTGATGGGGTCCGGTGAGGGACAGCAGTACGAGTGGACGTACAAGATGATCGGGCTCCTGCTCAAAGGACAGAGCACCGTGATCGAATACGTGCCGAGCAAGTGCGCGGTCCATCAAAGCATCGGGATGATCCGGAGCATGTGGACGATTGGCGTAGAGCCTCACGCTGAAGGCTCACGTCTCACCATTTTCGTCGAGTACGAAGTGCCGGTTCCGGTCCTCGGCAGGCTCGCCGAGCGGGTCGCCGTCAATCGTGACGCACGCGATTTCGCGCTGGCGTTCGAGAACGTCAAAGAGACCCTCGAGAACTAACGCGAGCTGCGCGCCGATCGCACCTGTACCGTCGTTGGGCGGTCCTCTGGCATCGGCAGGATTGCGTTCCACCCCGGCGGCAGGATCGGCTGGGTGAACTGGAAAAGGTAGCGGGCATCCGCGGGGGAAAGGTTGATGCAGCCATGGCTTCGGCGGCGGCCGAAATCGTTGTGCCAAAACGCAGCGTGGAAGCCGTAACTGCCTTTGAAGAACTGAACCCAAGGGACATCTTGGATGGAGTAGTTCTTGTCGACGTCCGTGCGTTCGATGTCGTCCATGTCGGAGTAATTGAGCTTGACCCAGATTTGGAAGACGCCGAGGGGGGTTTCCGATTGCTTGTTGTTGCGGCCTGTTGAAACCAGGGTTGCAAAGAGCGGGCGCGATCCCTGGTACGCGACGAGCACTTGTTGATCGACATCGACGTCGATCCAGCGGTCAGCCGGACCCACGCCTTCGGGCGGCTCGACGCGCCTCGCTCGTGCGAGGGCGGCGCTCTTGACCCACCCTCCCCCTGCGAGCTTGCTCCAGGCGCCTTTGCTCGCGGCGACCCGCACGACGCTGTGCCGATCGATTCGGCGGATGACCCGCCCTTGCGGCGTTTCGTGGACTTTTGCGGGCCGAATCGACACCCAGGCCAGGTCGAGTGCCGCATTCGCGCTGAGCTTCACGCCGCTGAACGCGCTGCCGTCGACGAAGTGCACGGAGCCGCGTTCGACCCAGTAGTGGCGGCGTGTGCGAACGAACTCGACGCCCTCGTAGACCTGCTCGCCGGTGATGACGATCCCGTAGCCCTTGCCGAGCGCCTCGATGTAGTCGTTTCGGAAGTAGTCGCTCGGGTGGGCGTAGGCGCGCGTGCCATCGAAACGGATGAACGCGTAGCGTTGCGGTAGCCTTGCGGTTCCGTCGGCGAACGCATCTCGCCTCGGGCCGGGCATCGCGGGTGATGGCTGCACGTGCTCTTCGCAGATGTAGAGTTGGTCGCTCGTCTGGTACCAGATTCCCGTCGAGCAGCCCTTCCCGAAGACACGCTGCGTGAAGCCGAGGTGTGTGCCGGCTCCGACGGTCCCACGCCGCCGCGATTCGCTGTCGGGCTCGAGCATGACGGGTGCGCCGTCGTTCAAGACCTCAATCGACTTCACCCAGGACGGGGACGGCGCAGCGACCTCGTAGGCCGGCGCGTCGGCGCTAGCGGCTTGCGGTAGGCCGAACGCGAACGCAGCAATCGCCAATGCTAGAGCCCCCATCATGGTTTCCATCATAGGCGGGAGCCGCGCGGATCGCTCAATCTTCGTCGCCGGTCTCTTTGCTTTCGCCACGTAATCCGTAGCGTTTTGCAAGCTCGCGGAGATGATAGCGCGTCAGGCCGGCAGCCCGCGCGCTTCGGCTGATGTTGTCCCCGTGCTTGTCGAGAACCGCCTTCAGGTACTGGGCTTCGAAGGCATCGACGACTCGCTGCTTTGCATCCTTGAAAGGGATTTCGTTGTCGACGAACTGCTCTGCCGTGCCACCCGGGAAAACCATCGGCGGGGTCTTCTGCGAGGCGGGCAAGAGGTCGTGCATACCCAGCTCGGTTCCGTCGGCAAGTGAAACCGCGCGCTCGATGGTGTTCTTGAGCTCGCGGACGTTGCCGGGCCATGGGTACGCCTGGAGCTTGGTCATCGCGTCGTCTGTGATCGTGAAGTGGCTATCCTCGCCCTGCGGTCCACGCTTTGCCGACTCTTCGAGGAACTGCGCCGCGAGGCCGGGGATGTCTTCGACGCGCTCGCGGAGCGGTGGCAGGTCCACTTGGACGACGCTCAGGCGGTAGTAGAGGTCTTCGCGAAACTTGCCTTCATTGACCATCTGCCGGAGGTCGCGATTGGTGGCTGCGACGACTCGGACGTCGACCGGGATCATCTTCGTGCCGCCAACTCGCTGGACCTCACGCGTCTCGAGCACGCGTAAGAGCTTGGGTTGGAGGCCGATGTCGAGCTCGCCGATTTCGTCGAGGAACAAGGTGCCGCCATCGGCGACTTCGAAGCAGCCGCGCTTGCGATCGGCGGCGCCGGTGAAGGAGCCGCGTTCATGACCGAACAGGATGCTTTCGATGAGGTTGGCAGGGATCGCGCTGCAATCCTGCACGACGAGCGGGCGCTGTGCGCGCTTCGAGGCGCGGTGGATCGCGCGGGCCACGAGCTCCTTACCCGTGCCGGTTTCGCCGCGAACCAGCACGGTCAAGTCGGAGGCGGCGACTTTTTCGAGCACGGCGAAGATCTCGCGCATGCGGACCCCGTGCCCGAGAAGATCGTAGAACTTCTCACGCCGGCTGAGGTCGATCTCGATCGAGCCCGACCCGTGTTCGAAGCGAATGACGGTGCGGCCGATGCGCAAGGGCATGCCGGGTTCGAGCCAGGCTTCGCGCACGCGGACGCCAGCAACCCAGGTTCCGTTCGCGGACCCGAGGTCCCGGAGCAGGAAGCCCTGCTCCTTTGCGATGATTTCGCAGTGGGTGCCGCTTGCGGCGGTGTCATTCAACGCGAGGTCGCAGATGACACTTCGGCCGATGGTCATGCGCTCACTGGCGATGTCCAGTCGCTTCCCCTTCGCAGGACCGTCTTCGACGACCAATCGGCTCTTGCGCAGCTTGCGCTTCGTGACTCGGCCGCTGCCTAACGTCGCGGTGGACCCGAAGTCGTCGTTCACTCGCCGTCCCTTCGAATTGCTCGGATGGCGGCTGCGTAGTCGGCCTGGTTGAATACGGCGCTACCGGCGACGATCACGTCGGCGCCCGCTTCGATGACCTCGCGCGCAACGCCCGGCTTGACCCCGCCATCGACCTCGAGGTCGATGTCGAAGCCCGACTCGTCGATCATTGCTCGGATTTGGGCGATCTTGTCGTTGGCCGAAGGGATGAAGCTCTGCCCACCGAAGCCCGGGTTGACGCTCATGACGAGGATCAGGTCGACGTCCGGCATGACGTAGCGTAGGCAATCGGGAGGGGTATGGGGGTTGAAGGAGACGCCGGCGCGCTTTCCGAGGGCGCGGATCTGCTGAAGAGTGCGGTGCAAATGCGTGCAGGCTTCGGCGTGAACCGTGATGATGTCCGCGCCGGCTTCGGCAAAGGACTGAACATATTTCTCGGGTTCGACGATCATCAGGTGTACGTCGACGACCTTCTTAGTGGCTGCGCGAATCGCTTCGACCACCACAGGCCCGATTGTGATGTTTGGCACGAAGCGGCCGTCCATCACGTCTACGTGGATCCAGTCGGCGCCAGCCTGGTCGACGGCCTGGCATTCGGCCTCAAGACGGCCGAAATCGGCCGAAAGAACGGAAGGGGCGATTCGGAGCGGCTTTGGGGATCTAGGCACGGGAGCAGTCAAGCGCCGCAGGGGCACCGTGTCAATGACATCCGTTCCTTGACCGTGATAGTGCCTCCAAAGGAGAATGGAAAAACGCCTCAGGGGAGGGCGAACGAGCTGAGATGACCGATCAGCGATACCACCTGATCGAAAGACTTGAAGCCGGGGGGATGGCCGAGGTTTTCCTTGCGGAAGCCACGAGCGTTCAGGGTTTCAAGAAACGCGTCGCTATCAAGCGCGTCTTGCCGCATCTCGCCTCGCACGCGAATTTCATCGGGATGTTTCTCGACGAGGCGCGGCTCGGGGCGCGCCTGACGCACGCGAACATCGTCAGCGTCTTCGACATCGGAAAGTCCGACAACAGCTTCTTCATCGTGATGGAGTTCGTCGACGGGACGAACCTGAAGAAGATCATGGAGACGCTGCGCGTCAAGCGGCAGCCCTTCCCACTCAAAGACGTGATCTACATCGCGATGGAGGCCTGCCGCGGGCTGAGCTACGCGCACGAGCTTCCCGACGACGACGGCGGGCCGCTCGACCTGGTTCATCGCGACGTCTCGCCGCCGAACATCTTGATCAGCAAGCGCGGCGAGGTGAAGGTTACTGACTTCGGTCTTGCCAAGGCGCGCACACAGCTCGAACGGACCGACCCGGGCGTCGTGAAGGGCAAGTTCAGCTACCTGTCGCCGGAAGTCGCGAACGGGCAGCTGGTCGACTCGCGGGCGGACATTTTCGCGCTCGGCGTCTGCATCTGGGAGATGCTGGCGGGGCGGCGGCTCTTCTTGGGGGCCACCGACTACGACACGGTTCAGGCGGTCTCGAAAGCCGACGTGCCCAGCCTGGTCGGCGACCACCCAGAGGTCGATCCGCAGTTCGAGACAGTGCTGCTCAAGGCGCTCGCCCAGAACCCGGACGAGCGATACGCGACAGCGCGCGATTTCGGGGACGCCCTGGCTAGCTTCTTGTTTCATCACCAGATGAAGGTGACCTCGTACGACATCGCGAACCTGGTGAAGGCGGCTCTCGAACGGCAGAAGTCCGTGCCGCCGCAGCCGATGATGATCGATGGGATGATTCAAGAGGAGCTCGGGCGGTTCACGTCTCTCGAGAGCTCGGCGGAACTTCCCGCAGACCCGTCGAGGCAGTTTGCACTGAGTGCAGAGGACGAGGGCGCGCAGCCGCTCATCGCCTCGGACTTCGTAGACCCGAGCAACTGGTTCGCCGGAGACTCCGAGGTCGAAAAGGCGATCGAGAACGTCCGCAGCAGCGCGCCACCGGGCGCGACCATGGGCTGGTTCGAAACGAAGGGCGACAAGGCCCCGCCTCAGGCGCCCGGGGCTGTTGCCATCGGGCCGTCGCTCGTGCCTGGAGCGGGGGGCGAAGAGGGCGCTGCACCCGTCATGACCTTCCGCGCCCCAGGGGCCGCGCCGGTTTCGATTACCGACTCCAAGTCCCGCAAGCCCTCCACCATTCCCAAAGTACCGAGCAAGCCTGCCGTTAGTCCGAAGAAACCTAGTAGCTCCAAAGTCGCGCTGATCGTCGCCGGTGTAGGCGTTCTCGCTGCAATCGGTGTGGCTATCGGTTGGTTTATCTCGAAGTAGGTTGGCGCTTTGCCTTCGAGCGTACGCTCCGGCTCATATGACGGAGTCGGTGGTAGTCGTGCATCGGCAGTGGCTTCTCTCCGAAGCGCGCAGCAAGGTAGGCGTCGGTCACTTCGCGGACATCCGCCGCAGCGGGGAAACCGGCTCGGTCGAGGTCCTTGGCATGCTCGATCGGCGTGACGTCGGGAGGACGCGCCTGCCCGGCGCTTCGAAGGCTGCCTTCGAGCGATAGGTAAAGGCGAACGGCCCGGTCCCGATTGGGGTCGAGCTGACGACCGGCGCGAGTCTGCCGGCGGCGCTTCTGCCTCCAGCGAGCGATGAGGACGCCAACGCCGAAGACGCTCATCGTCGCGATGAACCAGCGCCAATCCGGCCGGAAAGGGATCGGCCCAAGCGCCTGCTCGCCGTCGCCGTCCTGCGACTCGCCTGCGACCTTCGTCTGTGTCGAACCACGGTTGCCACGGAACGACCGGTACCAAGCTATGAAGCCCTTGAGGGCTTTGGCCTGGTCACGAATGTCGTACTCCACCACATACGAGGACCAACGGACGCGGAGTGCGTCCATCACTTGGCGCATCTTGACAGCCAGTCCAGAGGGAGCGGCGTAGACCTGACCGGAGGCCGGCGTAGGGTCGAAGGTGAGCCATCGGCCGTCGATGTAGACCTCCACCCAACTGTGAGCGTGACCGTTTCGGACGGCATAGTAGTCGCCGTACGGATTGTAGTCCGCGCCGAGGAAGCCAGTGACGTTCCGAGCGGGCAAGCCGAGCGACCTGACCATCATCGCCATCGCGGTCGAGAAATACTCGCAGTGCCCTGCCTTGGCGTCGAACAAGAAGACGTGGAGCGGATCCTTGCCCTCGGTGTTCGGCTGCTCGAGGGTGTATCGGAAACCACCACCGGCACGGAGGTGCTGCTCGATCAACTGAACCTGGGCGTACGGGTTCGGCGCTCCCTCGGTCACTTCCTGCGCTAGCGACAGGACACGCTCGTGCCCAGACGGCAGCTCGACGTATCGCTTTCGCAGCGTGCGAGGGATGTTCTCGGTGAATCCTCTCTTCGTCTTGTCGACGAAGGCAGTGTAGTGCAGCGGACCGTCGATGCGGCCTCGGTAGCGCACGTCGAGGCCGGAGCCTTGAACGATCCGGCGATAGTGATTGCGGCCGCCTCGCACAGTCGCTGGCACCTGCACGGCCACGGTTCCCTCGGGCAGAAATAGAACAGCCTCTTCCATTGGGTCGAGAAGGATCTCGTACTCCTCGTCCCCCTTCTTTGCCGGGCGGAAGATCCTGTACTCATCACGGAGGCGCTGGAGCTCCTCGCTCGCCGCGTGTGTTCGCGACCAACGGCCCTCGCTGTATCGGTCGAACGAGGTCCCGCGGAGCCTGACGTTCAACGAGGCCGACGGCGGCTCGGGGCGAGCCCTGGGTTTGACGCGCATGACGACAGTCGGGTCGTCGCGAATGGTGCCGAAGCCGCCCAGTTCTACGTCGTCGCCGAATCCTGCGACGGCCTGTGTCCGAACTCCGAGGTTCGACAGAAGGCCGAAGCCCATACGCGGGAAGGCAAAGAAGAGAGCTGCGGTGACGATGAAGAGCGGAACCGCGAGAAGGGTCGTGCCGCCAAAGAATGATGGCGTTGCGAGCTCCTTGCTCTGGAGCTCGGCGCTGAGGAGCGCGCTTCCAGCGCCGTACTGCGTCTCGAGCTCCTTGCGCAGATGGGTGAGAGCCAGCATCCACGGCATGACGATCACGAAGCCGAAGAAGATGACGGCGTAGTCGAGGCCAGAGGAAAAGACGGTTCCCGCGATCAAATGGAGGAAGGCGAGAATCGCGATCTGTTGGTAGTCGGCGGCTGTCTTCCGGTGCGATAGTCGAGAGATTTGGAGAAAGGCCGCGTACTGGACGCCAACTGTGAGAATCGGCTCTCCGGCGAAGGCCCTTGCTATCTGAAGGAGCAGGACCCCGACGGCGGCGAAATTCCAAAGCTTTGAGTAAGCGGGGCGATCGAGCAGCGGGCTCTCGGCGAACCAGCTCGCCGCAAACGCGGCGACTACGAACAGCGTTTCACCGGGGCCGAATGCATTGCCGAGAAGCAGAGCGGCCAAGCCGAGGCCGGCAAAGAGATAGGCGACAAGCTTGTGCGCGGACGCGAACCTCATGCGGCCCGCCTCTTGCCATTCGAGCTGCGGGCTCGGCTACGGGCCGGCCTAAGCAGGGCGAGGAAGCGCCAAATCGGGTCGGGCGGGGTGCCGCCCGGAACGAGCGGCGAAAGGCTGTCGTTCGACTGAACCTGCACGGAGACGCCCTGCGACAAGTAGTCCGCCGTCAGCGTCGCCGTCTCGGAAATCGAGGTCTCGAAACGCTCTCGCCATGCGCTTTCGTCGGCGAGGCCGCTCGGGAGCAGATTGTTGACGCTGAGTGTGACGAGGGCGCTCGAGTCCTGCTCGTGCTCACGGACGACCAGCTCTCCGCGACTGGCTGTTCGCTTCCAGTGAATGTTCCTGGCCTCGTCGCCCTCGCGGTAGAAGCGAACGCTGCCGGCGAACTCGTTTCCGCGACCGGTCTGATGTATCGGAGCGGCGTCTCCCTGCATGGGTTGAAGCGGAGGCGCGGCGACGTGGTCGAGAAGCTTGGGGTAGACGATGAGCTCGTCGGGCAAGAACATCGTGTAGCCCTTTTCGATTAGACCGAATGGGTAGCGCGTGAGCACGCGCATGACGCCAAGCTCTATCAGGCCGCGTCGCGGCGATTCGAAACGGTAGCTGCCCACGCCTTCGTCGCCTGCGGGGATCCGCACGAACCGGGCCGGGTCCACCTCGAAACCGTCCGGCTCATCGACGGTTTCGATCGACACGCTCGAGAGCCAGCGCTTCTCATTCGATATGGTGACGTCGATAAGCGACCGTCGGCCGGCAAAGAGCCGCGCGGGAAGCTTACGCTCGATTCGGAGCTTCCAGAGCGCCAGGTCGCTGAGGACGCCGCTGACCAGGAGCAGGCTGAGGAGTAGACCGAGAACGAGGTAGAGAAGGTTGTTTGCGGTGTTCACCGCGGCCAAGCCGACGCCGATCGTGACGAACAGAAATGCGCGGCCCTCGCGGGTCAGCCGAAAGTTCCGTCTGCTCCGCCTTCGTCGAAAGATCCGCATCGATCGAGCCGATCAGAGAGGGACTGAAACGACAGTGAGCAACTCGCGAATGACGCGCTGGGCGTCGTCACGAACCGCGGCCCCACCCATACCGCCGCTGACCTTCACTCGGTGAGCCAAGACCGGCACTGCGAGCGTCTTCACGTCGTCGGGTAACACGTAGGAGCGACCTTCGACCAGCGCTCGTGCTCGCGTCGCGCGTTCGAATCCGAGGGCGCCTCGCGTGGACACGCCAACCGAGAGCAATGGTGTGTTGCGAGTGGCTATGACGATTCGGTGCAGGTAGTCGAGCACCGCGTCGTCCACGCGTACGGCGTCGACAGCTTGTTGAACGTGCCGAAGCTCGTTTGCGCTCATGGCGGCCTCCAGCTGTTGAACCGGATCCGCGCCGCGACGATTGAGCACGTCTCGTTCCACTGCCGGGGGCGGGTAGCCGATGCTCAGACGGATCAGGAAACGGTCGAGCTGGGACTCGGGGAGCGGATAAGTTCCGTAGAACTCCTGCGGGTTCTGCGTCGCCACGACGAAGAACGGCTCTTCGAGGCTGTAGGTCTCGCCATCGATCGAGACCTGCCGTTCGTCCATTGCTTCGAGGAGCGCGCTCTGCGTCTTCGGAGTCGTTCGATTAACCTCATCGGCTAGAAGCACCTGCGTGAAGATCGGGCCCGCTCTGAACTCGAATGTGCTCTTCGACTGGTTGAACACGTTGCCGCCTAGAACATCGGTCGGCATCAAGTCAGACGTGCACTGAAGCCGTCGAAAAGATACTCCGACCGAAGCCGCCAGGGCGCGCGCCAAAGTCGTCTTGCCGACGCCGGGAACGTCCTCGAGCAGCAGATGCCCGCGTGCCAACAGGGACACGACCGCCAGCTTGATGACCTCTTCTTTGCCCCGAACCACCCGAGCGATGTTCTGAACGAGTCGCTGGGACAGCTGGGTCGCGTTCTCGGAGATGTGCGCGACGCTTGGTTGAGCCACTTTTGGAGCCTACCACATTCAACGTTATGGGTAAAATATTACAATCTGACTGACTGCGGCCTCAGCCTTCCACTGTTTGTCCACAGGGTCTCAACAGCTAGAAGTAGCTGCTATTCCGGGGGGTTGGAATCCGAATGTGCTCCCGAGTCCACAGTGCCGGCCCCGGATAGGAACGCACTCGGATCTTCGAAGAGAAACGCCTCGATTTCCGCGCGCCGCGCGTGTGCATCGCGGCGGCCCATCTCGACCAAGGTCTGGGCGAAGCCGCCGTCGAAGAGAAGGTAGCTCGCCAAGTCCGCATCGGCGCCAGCGCCCACATCGAGCATGCTGATGAACGCACGCCCGAGGCTCTTGCCGAAGCGAACCCGGTTGGAGGCCAGGTACTCGGAAGCGACCTGCCCGATGTCGGTGCTCGGACGAAGAACCAGCGAGCTCAGCAAACGGCGTTGCGCCAATGCGCCGCGAGCCCTTGCCGCGTCGTTGATCCGATCGAGGAAGTCCGGACCATAGGCGCGAATTCCATCGCGGAGGAAGTCGTTGATGCGCTGCACCTCGAGGAGGTCGGTGTTGACGTGGTCGAGAAGGAAGGCGTTGAGAACCTTGCCGAGCATGTAGGTGGCGCCCGGGTATTTGCCGTCTTGGACGGCGCGTCGGCCGTCGGTGTGCGGGGTCGAAAGCCCGATGACAAGCAAGCGATCCATGCCCAAATGAACCGAGGGTCCCATGGGCGTGTTGAGGCGAAGCCCACCGTCACAGTGAATCTCATCTCCGATCTCGACGGCCGGGAAAACCAGCGGAATCGCGGCAGAGGCGAGCACGTGGTGCTGGCCGATCCGAGCACGACGAACGAGCGCGTGCAGGCCTAGGCTCTCCGGAATTCCAACGCCGGGAGCGGCGTCGACAAAGATGACGGGCTGACCGGTGCCCACATGGGTGGTGCTGACGGTGAGGGCGCGCAGAGCACCGCTACGAATGTTCTGCCGAAGCTTGCGCCAGCGAACGTTGCGACCGACGAGCGCGGAGAGAGGCGCCGGATCGAAAATGCCTCGGGCCTGGCCGCTGCCCCCGAGTAGCACCCGGTAGAGGCCGGCGGCCTGTCGAAAACCAAAGCCGAGGACATGCGCAAGCTCTAGCTCCGTCCAGACAGAGACGAGCTGTTTGACGGCGCTGGGCACGTCGCCAATCGCAGAGGCGACGAACGCACCGTTCACCGCGCCGACGCTGGTCCCGGAGATAAGATCGACTTTCGGCGTGTTCCCCTGACCGTCGACGAATTCGCTGAAGATATACTGGAGAACGCCGACCTCGTATGCGCCCCGAGCGCCGCCTCCAGAAAGTACAAGACCAAGTCCGCTCACGATGATTCCTCGGCTTTCAGCCTAACAGTCAGATGCTCTAGTCGCAGAAATCGTTGCTCTGAAGTAGGTCGCGGACCTCCGGAGGCAGCCATATATCCCCGTGCGGCAAGCGCCGAACCGCTGCGAGAAGGACCTCCGCGCGGCGCCAGGGCGGGGCACTGGGGGCAATGTAGAGCAGGAGCTCTCCGCCGACCCTGCACAGTCCACCGTCGACGTGCGCTTCGTCGGGCAGCTCTTCCTCGAGTACCCGGATGCCCAGGCGAGTGAGGGCGCGCTCCAATGCGTCGATCTGCGCCCCAAGCTCCATGGCGGAAGGTTGTGCCCGAGACCGATGCCCCGCAATCTGGTCGTTTCGGGCCAGGTCTTGATAGAATGGTGCGACTTTGATTCGCCTAGCAAAACCATGGATCGGTGAGGACGAGCGTCGCGCTGTCACCGCCGTTCTCGAATCCGGGCAACTCGTGCAGGGAGCCAACGTCGAGCGCTTCGAGCAGGCGGTCGCCGCTCTCTTGGGGCGACACCACGCGGTCGCGACCTCAAGCGGTACCTCTGCTCTGCAGCTCGCGCTGAGGGCACTCCAGGTGGGCGCGGGCGACGAAGTGCTCTGCCCGGCTCTGAGCTGGCCGAGTCCGGCACATGCGATCCGGGTTTCCGGCGCGAAGGTGCGCTTCGTCGACGTCGACCAAAACGAGTGGAACAGCACGGAAGAGGCGTTCCGGACCGGCCGAAGTGGCGAGACTCGAGCGGCGATCGTAATCGATCAATTCGGCAACCCTGCGCGCGCTCAGGAAATCCGCGAGGCGCTCGGATCTTTGCCGATCATCGAAGACGCGGCTTGCGCGATCGGAAGCCAATTTGCTAGCGGGCCGTGTGGAAGCCTCGGTGCGATCTCGTGCTTGAGCTTTCATCCGCGAAAGATTCTGACCACCGGTGAAGGGGGGATGTGCCTCACCGACGACGACGACCTGGCCGACAAGCTCCGGATGCTCCGGAACCACGGGCAGCTCGGCGGCGCATTCGTCATCGCTTCCGGGAACTCGCGCATGACGGAGATGGCCGCCGCGATGGGGCTCGTGCAGCTTCAGCGACTGGACGAAATCGTCGGTCGAAGGCGGGAGCTGGCGGCGCTCTACACAGCCGCTTTGGAAGGCGTCGTGGAAATGCAAGCCACCCCGGCCGGCGGCGAGTCGAACTACCAGACTTTTGGTGTGATCCTGCCTCAGGGCTTCGCCCGCGACGCGGTGCGAGAGCGGCTCGCTGAACGCCAGGTCGAGGCCGGTCTTCTCTCGTTTGCCATTCACAAGATCGGCAGCTTCACCGGAGTCGACGCGTCGCTACCGATCACGGAGCATGCGGCGAAACGAGGAATCGCCCTTCCACTCTATCCACAAATGCGGAACGCGGAGGTCGAGGAGGTGGCGAAGACGCTCCGAGAGGTGCTCAATGAGTGACGAGCTGGTTCTGGAGGTGAAGGGGCTCAAGAAGACCTTTCACATCGGTTTCTTCCGAAAACGTGTGGAGGCGGTGCGGGGGACGAGCTTCCAAGTGAGACGGGGCGAGATCTTCGGCCTGCTCGGACCAAACGGAGCCGGAAAGACGACCACCATCAAGTCGATCCTCCGCCTGATCTTTCCGACTGAAGGCGAGATCCGGATCTTCGGGCGCTCTGCCGACGACCGGGAGGCCGCGAAGCGCGTCGGCTACATGCCGGAAAACCCGTACGTCTATCAGTACCTCAAGCCGAGCGAGTTCCTAGACCTCTGCGGCCGACTCGTCGGCATTCCGAAACGCGAACGAAGGGCGCGTTCGGAGGAAATGATCGACAAGGTCGGTCTTCGGCACGCTGCCGATCGCCCGATCGGGAAGTTCTCGAAAGGGATGATGCAGCGCATCGGGCTAGCGCAGGCGCTTCTGCATGATCCGGAGCTCCTGGTGCTCGACGAGCCGATGAGCGGCCTCGATCCGATCGGCCGAAAAGAGGTTCGCGATCTGCTCCTAGAGCAACGCGAGCGAGGGAAGACCTTGCTCTTCACGAGCCACATTCTCAGCGACGTCGAGCTGCTCTGCGATCGCGTCGTGATCATGCAACATGGCGAAATCACTTCGGAAGGGCAAGTTCACGACCTGCTGGAGTCCGCGGGGAGGCGAGTGGAGCTCCGGCTCAGCGGGGCCTCGAAGGCGCTCAAGGATTCGCTGGGTTCCCGGGGGAAGATCGTGGACGACGGCGACGGGCATCTGACGCTTCGGGTCGACGGTCAACAAGCCGTCGACGAGGTAATGCGGATCTCGAACGCGGCGGGCGCCCGGCTCGATGCGATGGTTCCCGAACGGCAGACACTCGAGAACCTGTTCCTGGAGAACGCGAACCACTGAGCGCGCCCCTTGCCCTGCGTGCAAGGGTCCCTAGAACCGAGACATGACCGTCAAGAGGGTTTCACCGAAGGAAGCGGACGCACTGGTCCGGGACGAGGGCTACGTATACGTCGACGTCCGCTCGATCCCGGAATTCGACGCCGGACACACGGCCGGCGCCTACAACATCCCGCTCATGCACGCGACGCCGTCGGGCATGCGGCCGAACGGTGATTTCATGTCGGTGCTCAGCGCAGTGTTTCCCAAAGACAGCAAGCTCGTGGTGGGCTGCCGATCGGGCAACCGCTCGCTGCGCGCGGCCGAGGCCATGCTCGCAGCCGGCTTCGAACACGTGATCGACCAACGCGCCGGTCATGGTGGCGCGCGTGACGCGTTCGGGCAGATGCAGGAGATGGGCTGGGAGGGCGCGGGGCTCGAGGTCGCCACCGAACCTCACCCCGAACGGACCTACGAGTCGCTGCTGGCGCGCCGCGACGGCTAGCCGAACAAGCTCGCCCAGAGCAGTCCGGGTAGCCGGGCAAGCGAGGCATCTGCGTTGAAGTACGTCAGCCGGGAGCCGACCGGGAGCGCCCGATCGTTGTCGAAGAACCAGACCGGACGCGGGAAAACGCGAAAAGGGCCCCGCATCACGGACTTCTGCGGGCGGTCGAACATGAACGTGTTGTGCACGACGCCCTGCCCGGAGCGGATGTCGTCTCGACTGTGACCAGGAAACGCGCCCCAGGTGGGCGTCACCAGCCCGTAGACCAAGCCCGACCAGTGATTCACGCCGATCGCGCCGTAGCGGAGGTTCGCGATCGCGCGCTCCACCGCGTCGGCGACCGCCGGGTCCTTCAGAGACTTCGGGTGAACGATGATGCTGCAAGCCAGCGTTCCCCAGATCTTGTCGTTGCAGAAATCGACGGCCGCATCGATGTACTCGGCGATCGACGAAGCGGGCAGCCCGACTTCGCTGGTTTGGGCGCACCAGGACTCTGTGTTGAAGCAGATGTCGTCGCTCTTGTTCGCGTCGAGATGATGGATGAGCGTCCATGGGACCTGGCCGGGGCCCTTCGAGCCGATCTGGTCGGCGTCCGGGTGGTGCTCTAGAAACGTCTTCTGGCGTTCCTCGGCGCCCGGGTAGTAGGGCTTGCGGTCGCTCGCGTTCCGAAAGGCCTTGCGAAGCGATTCCAGCAGCGCGTCGCGTTGACCCCATTGCTCGTGCTGCACGATGACCCGGGTCGCAGTGCAGTTGAAGCCCGCGTTGTTGACGATGCTAGACGCCAAGTTCACCGCTTGAAAGTCGAGGTCCTTTTGCGACCAGGGGCCCGGCACGACGATGACGGGGCTCACGTTTCCAAGCTCGCAGGTCAGTCGTTTCTCGTTTCGTGCCTCGTCCGCGGCCTTTCGTCGCGCGCCGTCTTCACCGAGCCCGAAGACGATCGCGTCGTGCGTCTTGTCCGAGCCGGTAACGTGAATCTCGTCGACGAGATGGTGGTTGCAAAGGTAGTCACCCTCGGCGGCGCCTCCGTAAACGACACGGAAAAACCCTCGTGCCCGGAGCGGCTCGAACATCTCGTCGACGAGCGGGCCGAGATACTCGTTGACCGGGTTCATCTTCAGGAGAACCACTTGGCCTTCGACGAACATCTTGTAGAGGGTGTCCATCGGCCCGATCGACGAAACGTTGCCTGCGCCGAGGACGAGCGCGAGCTGTCCGCGGGGTGAGCTCTCGCGGTAGAACCCGGCCTGGTGCGCGGCTAGATTCTCCAGCGTGACGCCGGGCTGCATCCACACCTCGGCCGTGAAGCCCTGGAACAGCAGGCCATCGAACCCGTCTGCGGGGAACACCGGAGCGACAACCTGCCCGTCGGGTCGCGCGAATGCGGGTTTCGGCAGCTGCGGCACCTCATAGTCGCGGATGTCTGTCAGTGACGAAACCAGCAGGGAGATGTTCTTGACGATCGGAGACGGGCCGCTGAGCCACTCCTCCCCTTCTTCCGCATTGCCAAAGGTCATCCCCTTGCCCTCGACGGACGCCTTCACCCAACGCTCGGAAACCTCGACCGCCCTCTCGCGAACATGCTCGAGAAGCTCGATGCGCTCGTCGAGGTCGAGGGCGACCCATTCGTGCTTGTGGTCTTCGAGGATTGCCAGGGCTTCGTCGAGCTTCGACTGCGAGGTCGGTTCGATGCGGTGTTCCGCCTCGGGGATTGCGGCGGAGCCTTTCGATTCGGCGACGGCTTGGTTCAAGGGAGCTCCTTCAGGAAAGCAGCGGAGAAGCCATGTTCGGTTTTTCGTTCGCCGAGATCAAGAAGTCACTAACTTCCTCGAGGCTGTCGCAGATTCGTGCGGGCGGAAGACTCCGCAGGAAGACTTTCCCATAGCCTTTCCGACGGATCCGGGAGTCGAGTATCGCCACGACCCCGCGATCCTGTGTGGTTCGAATGAGCCGCCCGAATCCCTGTTTTAGCGATAGAGCGGCCGCGGGGACGAGGTAACGCATGAAGGAGGACTCTCCCGTCTCGTCCAGGCGCTCGCAACGCGCGGCCACGACGGGATCGCTCGGCACATCGAAAGGTAGCTTGTCGATGACGACCAGCCTGAGGGCGGAGCCGGGCACGTCGACGCCCTCCCAGAAGCTCGCGGTGGCGAAGAGCACGGCGTTTCCCTGGTCGCGAAATCGATCGAGCAGGGTCTGCTTGGGCGCATCTCCCTGCACGAACCACTCGTAGTCCAAGTGCTTGCCGACGCGTTCGGAGAGAATTCGCATCATGCGCAGGGATGTCGAGAGGACGAAGGCGCCTCCTTCGGACATGCGAATCAGCTCGAGGATCTCTTTGACTGCGGCGTCGAGGAAATCCACGGAACGTGGGTCCGGCAGGTCTTTGGGCGCGTAGAGCGCCGCTTGCTCTTCGTAACGAAACGGCGATTCGACGAGCTCCTCACTGACTTCGCTCTCGATGCCGAGGCGGCGTTTCACGAATCGGAAATCGCCACCGGTGGTGAGGGTTGCGCTCGTGAAGACAACGCAAGGGACCCTCTCGTGCAAGCGCTCGCGAAGCAGCGGACCCACGTCGATAGGGCTCGAACCGACGGCAGGGATTCGCCCCCCCGCCTGGGCCCAGCTCACCTGCCCCGGCGCTTCGAGCGAGCCGAGCGCGTCCCGAAGTTGCTCCGCTCGCCTTGCGATTTGCAGGATATTCTCGCGTGGAGGCCGGAGATTTCGGCAGGAGGACGACAGCTCCGCGAGCGTGTTGTCGAGCGCGAAAAGCTCGCTCTCGGGGATCGTGTTCGGGGGAAGGGAGACGCGCCCGCCGTTGGTGTTCGTTGGGAGAGCATTGAAGAAGTTCGAAGATTGCTGGAGCACCGCGTCGAGCAAACGTGGAGTGTGCGCCTTTTCGCCTCGCTCGGCTCGAAACGCTTCGCGGGCGTCCCGGACGAGCCGTTCGAGCATGGCGGTCGAGAGGCGCGAACCGAAGAACAGCGTCGCGGTGTCCTCGATCTGGTGCGCTTCGTCGAAGATGACTGCGTCGTAGTCGGGGAGCACCGAGGCGAACCCCGTGTCTCGGAGTGCGAGGTCCGCAAAGAACAAATGGTGATTGACCACCACGAGCTGCGCGTCTTCGGCCCGGCGCCGAACCCGTGTCACGAAACAGTCTTCGTAGAAGTCGCAGCGGGCGCCGATTCGGGTGTCCGATCCACTGACGATCCGCGACCAGCTCGGGTCTTCCTCGGCGATCGAGGCGAGCGCGGCTCGGTCGCCTGAGTCGGTGTGTTGAATCCAGTTGCGAAGCGCAGGCAGCGAACGCGCGTATCGGGCCTGGGTCGCATCGGCACTCCCGGAGAGCTCTCGAAAGCGCCTGAGACACAAGTAGTTGCTCAGACCTTTGACGCAGGCGGCGTCTACGTCGATGCCCAAATGTCGCTGGAGCGCAGGCAGATCCTTTTCCATGATCTGGTCCTGGAGCGCTCGCGTACCGGTCGAAACGAGCACCCGGCGCCCGCTCAAGACTGCAGGGATGAGATAAGCCCAGGTTTTACCTGTGCCGGTACCCGCTTCGATGAGAAGGACGCCATCGTGGCGAAGGACATCCTGCACCGAGCGGGCCATCCGAATCTGCCCCGGTCGATGCTCGTAGCTAGTGATGCCGCGAGCCAGGGGGCCCGTCGGTCCAAGCAGATGACCCGCGTCCATCCGCCTGCTCTAGCACGGGGCGCTGCCGCTGCCTCGGCAACGCGCTATAGACAACCGGATCGTGATCCCCATCCGCGACATCAACCAGACCCGCCGCACCCCGGTGGTCACATGGGCGTTCATTGGCATAAACCTAATGGTCTTCGTCGGGAGCCTGAGCCTAGGAACCAACGAAGCCGAGGCCCTCGTCATGCGCTTCGGGGTAATCCCCGACGTGCTGACCAACGGCAATTGGTCGGCCGTTCGTGCTGAGGGCGGGGCGCTCGGTAGCTGGGTCACGCCGTTCACCAGCATGTTCTTACATGGCGGCTTGCTCCATCTCGCAAGCAACATGCTCTTCCTGCACGTCTTCGGGGACAACGTCGAGGACGTGCTGGGGCGCGGACGTTTCTTGCTCTTCTACGCTCTGTGCGGCATCGGCGCAGTCATCGGCCAGGTCCTAGTGGACCCAAACAGTATGGTTCCGATGATCGGCGCCTCAGGCGCGATCTCTGGCGTCCTTGCAGGGTACGTAACGCTGTTCCCGCACGCGCGAGTCGTCACGCTCATTCCGATTTTCATCTTCATCCACTTCATGGAAGTGCCCGCTGCGATCTTCATCGTGCTCTGGTTCGTGCTGCAGCTCGTGCAGGGCTACCTGAGCCTCGGCATCATCGCGGAAGGCGGCGGTGGCGTGGCCTGGTTCGCACACATCGGCGGCTTTCTCGCCGGCCTGCTGTGCATTCGGCTGCTGTACAGGAAGCCTAAGGGGCGTCGGCAGGCGCTGTTTCGCTAGGCGCCGGCGCTTCTTCGGCAGCTTCGGGTGCGGCTGGCGGTTCTGGCTCGGCTTTCACCTCAGCAGGTGCTGCCGGCACTTCGGCCTTGGCCTCTGGCGTCGGTTCACTAGGAGTTGGCGCAGACTCGTCGGTAACGGGCGCCGCGCCGGCCTTCTTCATCGACACGTTCACGGTCGCGAACATCCGCCGGGTCTCCTCGGTAAACGAGACGCGCTTCACGAATGTGGTCGCCTTCTCGTAACCGTCCATGGAGATCACGATCTTCCGCGAGCGCGGCATCGTCTTGAATCGAAGCTCGCCAGGCGTGTCGGTCACCCCTCCGCCTATCGAGCTAGCCGTGGCCCCCGCGGGGCTGGTGACGACCTCGACCACATAGGGGAGCGGGACCAAGGCGAAGCTGACCGCTTCCTGACCGGCCGCGACGACTACCTGTTGCCGCTGCCCAAGGTAACCACGGACCTTCGAGTAGATGGAGAGCTTGGTCCCAACGTCATACTCGACGTCGAGCGGCGTCCGTCCGGCACGTTTGCCGTTCACCGACACGAACGCTCCTGCCGGCTCGGTGACGACCTGGAACTTGATCTTGCCTGAGTCCGCGGCTTCGACAGGTTCCGGAGCGACAGCTGCCGCAGCGACTTCGGGTTCCATTTCTTCAGCTACGTCCGCTTCTTCGGTTCCGTTAGCCGCATTCGCCTCGGCGCCTTCTCGTGCTTCAGGAACTTCCGCCGCCTCATCTTTTGGGACCAACGGAGCCGCTGCAACGGCTTCGGCCTTGAGCGGCGACTGCGCAGCTGGCGCCTCGTCGGGCACCAAGGAAGCGATCACCTGATCGACCAACCCAAACTGCCAGGCCGCGACCGCCACACCGGCCACCACCAGCGCGGCAAAGAGCACGAAAAGGATTACGGGGCGCGCCTTCTTCGGCGGGGTCGGACGCGTCGTCCAAACCGGCTCGGCCGACTGTGGGACCTTGAACGCCTCCCGGGGAATTCCTGGAGCTTCCGGAACGGCAGCGGCGGGCCTCGAGTCGTCCGCATCGAGAAGCCTAGCGTCGATCATTTCGCCCGGGTTGGGGCCGAGTGAGTCGGCGAGGTCGGAGCCAAAAAGATCGGGAACATCCGCCTCGAGTGGGTTACCGCCCGTGTCGTCGACCGGAACGACTGGTGTCGCGTACCGTTGGACATCATGCGGCAGATCCGACGCGGCGGCGACTCTCGTCGGAGCCGCGTCCGGTGGGTAGCTTTCGGACGGGTAGTCATGGATCTTCGTCGTTTCGTCCTCGAGGAAATCGTCCTCTGGATCAATTCCGTCGAGAGCCGGGGCCGAGGCACTGCTCATACGCGTCGCGGTCGTCAAACCGGAGCTGCCCGTGCTGCCCGCTACGCTCGCGCCACCAAATGCCGACATGGCGCCGCGAGCCTGGGCGCCTGCGACAGATGCTTTGTGACCTGCGGGAGCATCCGGGGTCCCTGCGAAGGCGCCGTGCGCTGCGACCGCGCGTCGCCCGTCGAGGTCTTTGCGGGCACGTTGGGCTCCGGCCTGGGCTTCGCGCTGCGCGACTTCGCCAGCGCCGCCTTCTTCGAGAGCGGACGCTAGGAACTCGCTGACGTGGCGGACCTTGGTCTGGTCTTCTTCCTCGTCGTCAAGATCCGAAAGGATCGGCTGCGGGGCGCGATCGCCTTCTTTGCCTTGCTCGAACACGCCCGGGAAAGCACGGCCTTGTGAAATCCGCTGCACGACGCTGCGCGAGTCCGGATCCATCTTGATGAACTTGATGCCCATACCCGCAGGGTCGTGCGGGCTTGCATCAGCAGCTTCACGTCTCCAAACGACGCGTCCAACGCCGTGGATGAGCGTCGACTCGTCTTGGAGAATGAACTCAAACTTGAGAAGCGTGCCCACCGGCAACGGCTTCTTCGCCTTGATGAATACACCCCCGCCGGAGATGTCACTGCTGTAGCGTTCGATGAACTCCTCGAGCGATGCGCTCTTGTAGCGAATCTTCAACGAAAGCAGCGTGCGCTTGTCCTTACGTGCGTCAGCCATGTTCTTCTAACTGAAACCCCCAGCTTTAGACTAGCCAGCGATTCGTGAACCAACAAACGTTTCGCCCAGAAAACGAAACTCAGCGAGGGGTTAAAAACGTGGACAGATGCACACGAAACGCCCGATCGGATCCCGACGTAGTCTGAAGTCGTACATCGACCTCCGTCTCGAATGCAGCGTTCACGCCGTGGAATTGCACATCCCACTGGGACTCCGAACAGTGGCTCAGCGTTGCACAGTGAATCGAAAAGCCGCTGCGTAGCGTGCTTCGCAGTGCGGCGGCGAATTGTTCGGGCCCGGCTTCGATCGAAACGTGCCGGCTCGACCAGGCGCGACCTACAGCCGGCAAGGCGCTGGCGCAGAGTGCACAGGCATCGACGAGAGAGTCGGCTTCGACCTCGACGTCGACGCCTCTACCGGGCGAACCCGGTTGCGTTCTTGCGCCGCGATCCCAAGAGCGCGGCGCACCACCGAGCGCCGTGAGCGACGCACGGAATTCGTCGGATTGTTCCGGAGCCACGTCCAGAAAAGGGGCCAGCGCAAAGTCGCGGTTACGAAGCTCGCGGTGCGGAACGTGCAAGTCCGGCAGGTCGACGGCTCCGCGCTCATCCCAGAGCACGTCGAGATCGATGCTCCGCGGCCCCCATCGTTCTCCGGCGGTGCGACGACGGTCGAGGCGGCGCTCGGTGCGCAGCAATACGCCCAGAACCTCCCGAGCGGACAGGTCGGTCTCCAGGCGGAGCGCGGCGTTTAGGTACCGCGGCTGAGGAGGACCGACGGGTTCGGTCTCGTAGATCTTGGAGACGGCTCTCACCTCGATTCGGTCCCGGGCATCGAGCAGGACCTGTGCGGCACGGATCGCCGCCTCCCGCGCTCCGAGGTTCGTTCCCACTCCAACGACGATGGCGCTCATCCGACTCCGTTCGATTAAAAGGGGGCCGTCCCCTTTTTCATAGGATTAATTGCGGTTAGGTTCTGCACATGTCGGAGATGCCGCTTTTCGAGCGTCTTGAAAGTCAGGACCACGATGGCGGTGAACGTGTCTTCCGCGTCAGCGAAGTCAACCGCGCTGTGCGCTACACCCTCGAGGACAACTGGGGGAAGGTCTTGATCGAAGGCGAGCTTTCCGATGTCCGGCGGGCCAAAGGACATGTCTATTTCACACTGAACGACGAGGACGACCCAGCCCAGCTCCGAGGCGTGATGTTCCAGTCCGATGTGCGACGAACCAAGGCCCCTCTGGAAAACGGGGCCCGCATTCGATTCCGCGGGACTTTGTCGCTGTACACGGCACGCGGCCAGTTTCAGCTCATTGCGCGGTCGGCGAAGCTCGCGGGCGAAGGCGACCTCGCCGCCCAGTTCAAGAGGCTGCGCGCGAAGCTCGAAGCCGAGGGGCTACTCGACGCGGACCGGAAGCGGCCGCTTCCCGAGCTTCCGAGGTTGGTAGGCGTAGTCACGAGCCGGACGGGCGCCGCGCTTCGGGATATCATTCGCGTCGCGTCCGAGCGATGCCCGGTGCAAATCCTGGTTGCCGATTGCCGCGTTCAGGGCGAGGAGGCGCCAGCGAGCATCGTGGCCGCGCTCGAGCAGATTCAGCGCGTCGAAGGTCTCGATGTGGTGATCGTCTCGCGTGGCGGAGGCTCGGCCGAAGATCTTTGGGCCTTCAATGACGAAGGCGTTGCGAGAGCGATCGCCTCATGCCGGGTGCCGGTCGTCAGCGGCGTTGGGCACGAAATCGACACGACGATCGCCGATCTCGTCGCCGATGTGCGGGCCGCGACCCCATCGAACGCGGCCGAAATCGTCGTGCCCGAGCGCGACGCCTTGCTTCGAGACCTCCGTTCGCTCGAACGCAGGCTGAATCAGGCGTTGGACAATCGAATCGGCGGTCAGCGGCTCAGGCTAGAGCGCTTGTTGCGGCCGCTGTATGGAGCGCGTCGCGTCATCGCTCCAGTTCACCGGAAACTCCGGGAGCTCGAGGAACAGCTGCAGCAGGGTCAGCGCCTCGAGCTTCGCCAACGACGGGAACGACATGCCGAGCTCAGGCAGCGCTTGATGAGGTTGGACCCGCGCTCTGTGCTTCGGCGTGACCAACGGGCGCTGGCAGCTTGGGCTTCGAAGCTACGAGAGGCGGGCCGCCTGCCCGCCAGGCAGAGTCGAGAGCACCTCGTTGGGCTCGATTTCCGCTTGAAGGGACTCGGCGGGCCGATGGTGCGAGAGGCGAGGGCCCGGTACGCCGAGCTCGGGGCACAGCTCGACGCGTTATCGCCCCTGCGCGTGCTCGAACGTGGGTACGCGATCGCTATCCGTGAATCGACCGGTCGCGCGGTGCGCGCCGCCGCCGAAGTGAAGCAGGGAGACCGGTTGCGCGTCCGAGTGTTCGATGGCGAATTTGGAGCAAAGGTCGAAGGCGATGGCTGAACGATATCAGCTAGGGATTTTTGGCTGGCCGGTCGCTCATTCGAAGTCACCGGAGATGCACGAGTCCGCCGCGCGCGCGCTGGGGATCGAGCTGCGTTACGAGCGGTTCGAGGTCGCGCCGGACGGATTGTCCGACGCGGTGCAAGCCAAACACAGGGCCGGCATCGACGGCTACAACCTGACGGTTCCCCACAAGCAGGCGATCATGTCGTTGGTCGACGACGTCGCGCCCGGAGCGCGCGCGATCGGCGCGGTCAACACGGTGGTGCGATCCGACGGCAAGTACGTCGGGCACAACACCGACGCACTCGGTTTCGTGCGCTCCCTGGAAGAGGCTGGCGTGACGATCGAAGGCGCCAACGTGGTCGTGCTGGGCGCAGGGGGCGCTGCTCGCGCTGCCGTGGTCGGTTTGGCGCAGGCAGGAGCTGCGGACATTCAGGTGCTTTCACGAAGGCCTGAGCAGGGAGAGGCGCTCGAACGATCCCTGAGCCCGGCAACGAGCGCCGTGCTCGGTTCGGCGCCGCTCAGCGAGGCAAAGCGCTTCTTCGAGTCCGCAACTCTGCTCGTGCAGGCGACCAGCGCCACCCTGGAATCGAACCCGGGGGCCGCCGAGTTTGCGGCGGGTCTTCCCATCGACTCGCTCCCCGACCGCGCCGCCGTCGTCGACATGGTCTACAAGCCACTCAAGACCAGCCTGCTCGAGCGGGCCGAGGCACGCGGGCTGGTGACCGTGGACGGCCTCGGGATGCTCCTTCATCAGGGAGCGATCGCGTTCGAGATGTGGACTGGCTTCGCGCCTTCGCTCGACGTCATGCGCGCGGTCTTGAACGACTGAGCGCTTTCACATCAGCACGCCATCGACCGGCTCGACCGGCGGCGGGACGTCTCGTTCCCCGAGCTGCTGTCGGAGGTCGATTTCGATCGTGCGGCATAGCGCCGTCATCGGCGTGTCATTGTCGTCATTTTCGAATGGATTCTTGAGCGAAGCGCCCAGCTGTTCGACGACCATGAAGCTCAAGCTGATGACGATGACGGCGATGACTTCGATCACTCGAATGTGACGGTCGGCGCTCAGAAAGGCAATCGGCACAGCGATCGCGCTGAGCCAGACGAGGCCGCGTGAGATGAATCGGACGTCGTCGGGGAAGGCGGTACTCTTGATCCGCTCGCATCCGCCCTGGATGTCGTATAGGCGGCTCAGCGTCGAATCGAAGCGCATCAGAAGAACTTGCTGGCTCGTGTCCACGCCGATCAGGCGAGCAAGTTGTTCTCCTTGTGCCCGGACCAACTGCGTCGGCTTGTTCGCGTAGGCCTGGAGCTCCGCGAGCTCGGTACCGGAAAGGAACGGCGCGAGCTCTTCCCAGGAGCCCTGACGCCGGAGGCTCAGGCGAAGCGCGTTGCAATAGGCCAGATGCCGATAGACCAGCTCTTTGTGGACGGAGGCGGCCGCCTCTCGGGTTGCGATCCTCGGCGCCCGTTCCGGAGTGAGGAGCGTGACGACTTCACGGGCGAAGCTTCGACTCTCGTTTACGAGGCCGCCCCAGAGGATTCGTGCTTCCCACCATCGTTGGTACGCCTCGTTGAAACGAAAGACGATGAAGATGCCGACGACGGTCGCAATCAGACCGATCGCGGTGGATGAGAACACATCGGTTTCGAGAACCTTCGAGTGCCGTGAAACGAGAACGACAGCCTGCTCGGTGAACACCACCGTCAAGATTAGCCCCCAGTTCCGAAAAATGAATTGAGAGACGCCTCGCTTCAGGCCGGTCCCGTTTCGTATGATCATTCGGCCTCGAGCTCCGCGACACCGAACATCTCGGCCGCGTGAACGAAGACCAGCTCCTCGGCTTCCATCGTGGGTTCTGGTGAAGCATCGATGCCAACCGTGCAATCTTCGATCGCGAAAAACTCTTTGGACAGCATGAGCTCGTCGGACACGCGAATACCTCGCGGAAGTGGCAACGTACCCATCACGAGGCCGCCGGCGAAAAGGCATGCGACCTCGTGGCGCTCGAGCCCGCCTTCATCGTGAAGGCCGAGCAGAGCGTCCTCGCCGGGTACCACCAACAAGACGGCCTTGCGCTGCAACGCCAGAAACGGAATCGACTGCGGCTGCTCGGGCAGGCTCACGTTCGTCATACGAAAGAACGCGTCATCGCCGTTCAAGAAGGGCAGCAACCCAGCACCGGCGGGAACGTGCAAGGTCCCGATCACCCAACCCGTAGGCGTAAACACCCGCACCGTCGTCACAGAAGGAGACACTTACCCGGGTCCTAGATACCCGATTTCCATCGGTTTCCGCGAGCAAGATCGTCATTTCGGGTTCGAAGAGGGTCGAACCGGATCCCCGATGTGCTTTGCGACGGTTCGGCGGTCGATCCCGAGGGCCTTGCCCGCCCGAGCATAGCTGCCCTCACGCCGGTGCACCCAGCGAACGTATTCGGACGTGATCTCGTCGAGAGGCGCGCCCGCGGATCGCATTTTGTGGAACAGGGCGTCGAGCGCGTCGGTTTTTGATGGACGGGACGCCGGCGCGTACTTCCCATGAATCAGTAGATTGCGGACGCACTGCTCGAGCTCACGCATATTACCGGGCCAGCGGTAGTGCTCGCCCACGCTCTGCTGGATCGCATCCATGATCTGGTCGACACCGGTCTTGTCCGACTCACCGAGGATGCGCTGCATGAGGACGCGTACGAGGTGCGCGAGCTCCTCGGGTCTGCCCTCGACCTGTTCGTGGAGCGTCGGGGTGCGAATGACATCGGAGCAGAGGCGATAGTAGAGATCCTCGCGAAACCGACCCACGTTCATCTCCTCGGAGAGGTCGCGGTTGGTCGCTGCGACGACTTTGCCTCCAAAGGTGCGAGGCTCACTGTCTCCAAGTCGATGAAACGATCGCGACTGAAGCACCCGGAGGAGCTTCACCTGCACCTCCGGGTCGAGCTCACCGATTTCGTCCATGAACACGGTTTCGCTTGCTGTTCTGCCTTCGAGGTGGCCCATCCGATCGACGTGGGCACCCGTAAACGCGCCCTTTTTGTGCCCAAATAGATCGGATTCGATCAGGGTCTTCGACATTGCCGCGAGGTGGAGCGGGTGAAACGCGGTTCGAAAATCTCGAGCGAAGCGCCGGCTGCGACTGTCGAAAGGGATGAACGAGGACATCCCGATCGCGCTCGCCACGAGCTCTTTCCCGGTTCCGGAAGGTCCGAGGACCAAGGTGCTGGATTCGTGCATACGACCGCGAAGCTGGCGGAGGTATCGCCAGGGGTCGTAAGTGAACAAGGACTCCCATACGTTCGAACGGAGCTTCGCGGCCGCGACCGACGTGCCGAGGATTTGATGAAAGACGAAGTGAAAGGCGCGACGCGTTTGAAAGAAGAGCGCGAAAAGCTCCGCTGGGTCCTTGGCCCAGGTCGGCGGACCGACGAGACGAAAGAGCTCGGCGAAGTCGCGCTCAAACGAGTCGTAGAATGAAACCGTTTCGTCCGATGAGCGCTCGGTGATCCAGTCGTAGAAGTCGGAGTCGTAGCGGTAGTAGAGAACGTAGAGCGCCACTCCGCGGATCAACTCGCGATCGCGTCCGTCGTACTTCGCCCCTGTCGAGAAGCCGGCCTGCGCCTCCGCCAGGTATCGCTCGGCTTCTGCATGTATCGCTGGGAGGGCCGGGTCTTCGAGCGGCCAGTCCGGCGAGCGGTTCCAAGGTGCGGAGCGCGCGACGTCCGTGCCAACGATGAGGGCCTCGAGCTTCGGACGCTCCGGTCCGAAAGGGTTGGTGAAACCGAGCCGGCCGATGGCATCGAGTCGGGCGATGGTTTCGACGTCGAACATGTACATCTAGCGTACACCTACTGTGCATAGAATGTACAAGCGCCACTGACCCTCTCAATTTTTCTGAATGATTTCAGCGGATTCGAGCTGGCACACTCCCTGCTCTGTCAGGCTCAGGAGGTCCGAATGAACCGAATGAAACGATGGACGATGAGCGTGACGAGCTGGGTGGACGGCGTATTGGCCCAGGTCGAGAACCATGAGGCGGCGGTCGGCTCGGCGATCGCTCGAGTCCGGCAGTCGACGGCCCGGGCACGGGTACAGCTCCGGCGCGTGGAGCGGGACCAGGAAACCCTGCGAGAGACGCTCGCTCGGGAGGAGCGCGCGGTCGAGGTCTGGCGAAGGCGAGCCAAGGACGCCAGAGAGGACGAGGTCGCTCTCGAATGTATGCGCAGGCTGAAGCTGTCCGAGCGTCGTTTGGTTCAGTTGCGGCAGCGTCTCGCCGAGCACGAGCGATCTCACAAAGAGCTCAGCGAAGGCGTTCGAGCTCTCAACGCGCGACTGCGCGAGCTCACCGAGCGCAAGAACCTGATGCGGACCAGGCAATCGCACGCCGAGGCCGCGCACGGAATGGCGAGCACGACCGGTCCCATCGGCGACCTCGAAGATGTCTTCGAGCGCTGGGAAACCCGCGTCGGCGAAATCGAAATTGCGGCCGACTGCGCCGAACCGGTCGACGCGTTCGAAGCGGAGCTCGAGGCCGTGGACGAGAGTACGGATCTTCGGCTCGAGCTCGAAGCCTTGCGCGCGGAAGAAAGCTAGGAGGACCGATGGACAGTCGACTTCAGAAACGGTTTCAGGTGCTGCGTGGG